>DASUTC010000289.1 GCA_036374795.1 Herpetosiphonaceae bacterium | reverse complement strand
CGGACGCTTGAGATCTTTGCCATGGCGACAGCGGCGATCAACCGGACGCTGGTCGAGCGCCTGCAAGCGCTGGGCGTCAACGCCTTTGGCCTGTCGGGTCTGGATGGTCGGCTGATCGTCGCGCGCCGCAAAGACGCGATCCGCGTGGTCGAGGGCGGACGCCAGCGAATCCTGCGCGACGACTGGACCGGCACGCCGCAGCAGGTCGACGGCGCGCTGCTCGGCCTGCTGCTCGATCGCGGCTATCTGCCGGTTGTCGCGCCCGTGGCGGCCAGCGAGCAGGGCGCGATGCTCAACGTCGACGGCGATCGGGCGGCGGCGGCGATTGCGGGAGCGCTCCACGCCGAGACGCTGCTGCTGCTGTCGAACGTCGCCGGTCTGCTGCGTCGCTTTCCCGACGAGACAACGCTTGTGCCGCAGATCGGGCGGGGAGAGCTTGAGCGTGCCGCCGAGTGGGCGCAGGGCCGTATGAAGAAGAAGCTGCTGGGCGCGGCAGAGGCGCTCGACGCCGGTGCTGCGCGGGTGATCATCGGCGATGGACGGCGCGATCAACCGATTCGGACCGCGCTTGACGGCGCGGGAACGGCGATTAGCCGTGAGTTTGGGAGTGTGAGTGAGTCCCTCAATCATTCCCGATCGCTCCGCTAAACCTACCGAGGCACACAGAGAATCATGATGACAACTGCAACAACAGCGATCGACTACCGGGCGCTCGAAACCGCCCACGCATCGGGTGTGTACGCCAAGCGTCCGCTCACGATCGTACGCGGCAGCGGCGCGACGCTCTGGGATGAGACAGGCCGCGCCTACATCGACTGTGCGGCGGGGCATGGCGTGGCGAACGTCGGACACTGCCATCCGCGCGTGGTCGCGGCGATTCAGGCGCAGGCGGCGACGCTGCTCACCTGTCAGGAGGCGCTCTTCAACGATCAGCGGGCGCTGCTGCTGGGCGAACTCGCGGCGCTGCTGCCACCGGGGCTGGATCGCCTGTTTCTGTGCAACTCCGGCGCGGAGGCGGTCGAGGCGGCGCTCAAGTTCGCGCGGGCGACGACCGGACGCTCCAAGATTGTCGCGGCGATGCGCGGGTTCCACGGGCGGACCTTTGGCGCGCTGAGCGCCACCTGGGAGGAGCACTACCGCGCGCCGTTCCAGCCGCTCGTGCCCGATTTCGCACACGTGCCGTACAACAACCTTGACGCGCTGGCTGCTGCGATCGGCGCGGATACCGCCGCCGTGCTGCTTGAAGTGATCCAGGGCGAGGGCGGCGTGCGGCCCGGCACCGACGGGTTCTTGCAGGGCGCGCAGCGCCTCTGCCGCGAGCACGGCGCGCTGCTGCTGCTCGACGAGGTGCAGACCGGATTCGGGCGAACCGGGCGCTGGTGGGCCTGCGAGCACGCCGCGCTGGAGCCGGACCTGCTGATTCTGGCAAAGAGCATCGCCGGGGGCGTCCCGATGGGCGCGGTCGCGCTCGGCCCACGGGTCGGGCCGCTCAACGCAGGCACGCATGGCTCGACCTTTGGCGGCAATCCGCTGGCCTGCGCGGCGGCACGGGCCACGCTGGCGGTCCTGCGCGATGAGCGGCTGCCTGAGCAGGCCGCGACTAAAGGCGCGTGGCTGATCGAGCGGCTGCGCAGGCTGCCGCAGCGCCGGATTCGCGAGGTGCGCGGCGTGGGCCTGATGCTTGGGATCGAGCTGCGCGAGCGGGCCGCGCCCTATGTTCAGGCGCTCCAGGAGCGCGGCGTGCTGGCGCTGCTGGCCGGCCCGACCGTGATCCGGCTGCTGCCGCCGCTGGTGATCGGCGTCGACGAGCTGGACGCGGTGGTCGCGGCGCTGGCGGAGGTGCTGCGATGACGATGTGGCAGACACAGCGAACACCCGTCGATCATGCACAGCCCGACGATGCAGCGGCGCTCCGATTGCTCGAAGATCTGGTGGCGATCCCTAGCATTTCGGGCGACGAAGGCGCGGCGGTCAGCTATCTGGTGGCGCAAATGGCGGCGCTTGGCTTCACGGCGCACACCGACGCAGCGGGCAATGCGGTCGGCTCGATTGGCACGGGGCGTCCCGAAACGGTGCTACTGGGCCACATCGACACGGTGCCTGGCGCGATCCCCGTGCGGCGCGTCGATGGGCGGCTCTACGGGCGCGGCACCGTCGACGCCAAGGGGCCGCTCGCGGCCTTCGTGATCGCGGCGGCGCGGCTGCACGCGCAAGGTCGATTACGCGGGCGGATCGTCGTGATCGGCTGCGTGGAAGAGGAAGCGCCCTCGTCGCGCGGCGCGCACCATGTGGTCGCGCGCTACCGCCCGGATCTGTGCGTAGTGGGCGAGCCGAGCGGCTGGAATCGCGTCACGCTCGGCTATAAAGGCGTGCTGCGGATCACGTGCCGCTATGCCGGAGCGGGCGCGCACTCGGCGCACAACCAGCAGACCGCGCCGGAGCGCATCAGCGCGCTGTGGCAGCGGATCGTCGCTCATGCCGCCGCGTTCAACGCCGATCGTGAGCGCGCCTTCGACCACCTGCTCCCGACGCTGCTCCGGATCAACAGCGGCGGCGATGGCCTCAGCGAGTGGGCGACGGCGGAGATCAGCATACGGCTGCCGCTCGATGTTCAGCCCCAAGCGCTGGCGGAGATCATCCGCGCCCTCGATCCGCAGGTTGAGCTGCGCGTGCTGGGAGCAACGCCCGCCTTTCGCGCTGAGCGGAGCACGCCATTGGTGCGTGCCCTCACCCAGGCGATTCGAGGACAGACCGCGCAGCCGGGGCTGGTGCTGAAGACCGGCACCGCCGACATGAACATCGTCGGCCCGGCATGGAGCTGTCCGATCGTGGCCTATGGGCCGGGCGATGCGGCGCTCGATCATACGCCGGAGGAGCATATCGTGCTGGATGAGTACCTCAGCGCGATCCGCGTGCTTGAGACGGCTTTCGCGCGGTTGCACGAATAAAGTTTCAAGTTCCTCGTTTCAAGTTTCGAGTTCGTGGTTCTCCGTCTGTTCTTTGTTCTTGGTTCTTACACCCGCCACGCCGCCCAGGCCAGCATCAGCCAGCCCGACAAAAACGCCACGCCGCCCAGCGGTGTGATCGCGCCCAGCCAGCGCACACCGCTGAGGCTCAGCAGGTACAGGCTGCCGGAGAAGAGCAGCGTGCCAAGCACAAACAGCCAGCCGCTCGCCGTCGTCAGCGTGCCCGGCCAGCGCGTTTGTGCCCAGGCCACGGCGATCAGCGCGAACGCATGGTACATCTGATAGCGCGCGCCAGTCTCGAAGATCGCCAGCATCTCGGCGCTGAGACGCTCTCGCAGCGCGTGCGCGCCGAACGCGCCCGCCGCCACTCCCACCAGCGCCGAGAGCGCGCCGATCGCTAAAAACGTTCGATCCATCTGTATCAGCCTTTCGTGGTTGTCTCAAAACACAGCCACGTATTATATCCTGGCTGCCGGTCGCGCATGGTTGGCGAAGCATGCCGCCTGCTCACTAGGTAGCAACGTCCGCCGCGATCTGGTCCGTCTTCGCCGCCATGATAAAATCGTTGCGGTGCAGGCCATCGATCGCGTGCGTCCACCACATCACTGTTACTTTGCCCCATTCGGTCAGCAGGGCCGGATGATGTCCTTCGGCCTCGGCCAGCTCGCCGACGCGCACCGTAAACGCCAGCGCGGTCTTAAAATCCCGAAAGCGGAAGATCCGCTCAAGCCGTGGCGCGCCGCCCACCTCGAAGATGATCCAATCGGGGATCTGCGGTTTCAACTCCGCGATCTCAGCCGGAGTCACACGCGGCGCTCCCTTGCGACAGGCGACACAGCGCTCTTGAGTAAGCTCGCTCATCACGACACTCCTTGGTTCCGCAACGGCTCTATGGTAGCCCAGACGACGCGCTCCAATCAACTGGTAGCGCTATGGAGCGTGGGACTATCGCCGAAAGACCTGCGGTGTGGTACGCTACAGCCACATCGTGGGAGATGGGAGCAGCCGGTTGGCATCGCCGTCCTGGTTTTGCGCATTGCCCTCCCGAATGTCGGGAAGCGTGCAGCCCGCACGCTTAGGATCGACGCTTCCGGCCCGAAGAGCATGCCGCACGGCAGCAGATCGGCGGCCCTGTAGGATCAGACCTCCGCCGCCGCTCTGGCGCTCTTTGGGCTGGGAGCAACATCACCAAGAGACAAAACCATGCAAATTACGATTCCTATTCTGCTGATCGCCGCCCTGATCGTGCTGCTGCTATCGCGGAGCATCAGGCGCGTGATCGTCTTCGAGTACGAGCGCGGCATTCTCTACTCCGGCGGCAAGTTCCGGCGCGTGCTCGATCCAGGCGCGTACTGGTTGTTCCCACCGCAGACCACGATCGTCAAGCTCGATCTGCGGCCCCGCTTCCTAACGCTGGCGGGTCAGGAGGTGCTCAGCGCCGATAACGTCGGGCTTAAGGTCAGCATGGCCGCGAAATACCGGATCGTCGATCCGCTGGGCGCGGTCCACAACAGCGCAAGCTACGAGGAGGCGCTCTATCTTGAGCTGCAACTGGCGCTGCGCGAGCTGATCGGCGCGGTCAACATCGACGAGGTGCTGGTGAAACGCCAGGATTTGAGCGCGCAGTTGATGGAGCGGGCCGCGCCCGCGATCGAGGCGCTTGGACTGAAGCTGCTGTCGGTTAGCGTCAAAGATGTGATGTTTCCGGGCGACCTGAAGAAGATCTTTGCGCAGGTGGTCAAGGCGCAAAAAGAAGGCCTGGCGGCGCTGGAAAAAGCGCGCGGCGAGAGCGCGGCGCTACGGCATCTCGCCAACGCCGCCAAGATGCTTGAGAACAATCCGGCGCTGATGCAGCTCCGGCTGCTGCAAACCGTCGGCGACGGCTCCGGCAACACGGTTGTCCTGGGCATGCCGGGACAGTCCGTGCCGCTGCCGATCGGCGGGCGGCCCGACAGCGGCAGAGCAGCCGCTCAACCAGGGTCAGACGCGGCGGACGAGCCGTGAGCGTGCAGGACGTCATCGGACAACCGGCGAGCACATCAAACGCCCGCTCTCAGGCTGAGAGCGGGCGGCGTTTCTACGGCTGCGCGGCGCGAGCTAGTGCAGAATCAAGGCGAACATTTGGGAACCAGCGTTTCGCGCTCAAAGTTCCAAGTTTTGAGATCCACGTTTCAAGTTCTCAGTTCTTGGTTCTCGGTTTTTCCCTTGTTCTTTGTTCTTTGTTCCCTCTAGGCCGAAGCGTTGGCCTTGTTGAACTTCGCCATCAGGCGGCTCTTCCGGCGAGCAGCGTTGTTCTTGTGGATCACGCCCTTCGACGCCATCTTGTCGACCAGCGAGATCGTCTGGCGCAGCGCGTCCTTCACCTGCGCCGGATCGCCGGCGTCGATGGCGGTGCGAATCGAGCGCAGCGCGCCGCGAAGGCGGGTGCGCATCTGACGGTTCCGCTCGCGGCGGACGATGTTCTGACGGTGCGCTTTCAGCGCAGAAGCGTGACTGGCCAAGCTTTACCTCGTAATTGGACTCGCGGCTGACCTCAGGAGCGCCCGGAGCGGCGTCTGAGAACCCCAAATTATAGCATGGCTCAGCGGCCACGCCCCTCCTTGAGGCGCCGCAGTTCCCGCCGTTCGCGCTTGTCG
>DASUTC010000288.1 GCA_036374795.1 Herpetosiphonaceae bacterium | reverse complement strand
CTGGAGCGTATAGTGGCGGATGCTGGTATCGCTGGAGATCGGCCCGTAGCTCACGACGCCGGTCAGGCCCGTGCTGATGTCTCCGGCGCGCAGCGTGTTATCCGCGCCCAGGTACGGGATCGGGCTGGGATTCTGGCTAGTGCGGCCATCGTCCAGCACGATGCTGCGGCGCACGTTGTAGTCGAGACTATTGCCCTGGTCGTTGGTCGGCGTGTACATGCGGCCTTCCGCCGAGAGCGTCACCTGACCGTAGCGGCCCTGGAAGTAGTTCTGGCTGACGGTCAGCGCTTCGGGGAACGTGACCACCATGCCCTCGTACTGCTCCATGCCGCTCGCCGTCGCCACCGGCAGATCGACGGGCGTGGGCGCGAGCGGCGTCTCTGCGCTGCACACATTCAGCGCAGAAACATTGTCGATCTCGGTCAGCGCGTTGAACTCCTTGACCTGGCCCGTGACGCGCACCCGCTCGCCGATGCTCACGTTGACGCTCGACAGCGGATTGGCGCTCGGCACAAACACGAAGATGCCGTCCGAGGTAGCAATCGCGCCGTCGCCGGTCTGATCCTGAACGAAAAAGCCGCTCAGCTCGGTGCTGGCCTGGAAATCGCCCACGACGATGCCCTCGAACGTCACGGTGGTGTTCGCCAGCGGGCTGGACGCGCCGCTGCCCTGGATCGTATAGATCGGCGTGAGCGTTACGCCTGCCGGGCAGCTTCCAGCGGGATCGCTCACCGTGATCGCGATCGTGCAGGTCGCGGTCTGCGGCGTTGCGTCGTTGTTGCCAAAGGTGATCGTCGCGTCGTAACTGCCCGCCGGAACCGCCGCATCGACGGTCAGCGT
This sequence comes from Herpetosiphonaceae bacterium, assembly GCA_036374795.1. Lineage (NCBI taxonomy): Bacteria > Bacillati > Chloroflexota > Chloroflexia > Herpetosiphonales > Herpetosiphonaceae > Herpetosiphonaceae bacterium. Next base: position 29,396 of record DASUTC010000288.1, on the reverse strand, counting down.
GGCCTGGAGCGTACCGCCGGTCGCGGCAGCAGGCGTCGATGCGGTGATCGCGATCGAGCCGGCGGCGGGCGCGGGCGTGACGCTCGTGACCGCCGCCGTTGTAACCGTGCCGTCGGCGTCGGTCGCGGTGACATTGCGGGTTGCCGCCGTGCCCGCCTCGGTGCTCAGCGGCCCGCCGCACGTCGGAGTGATTGGCTCGCTTCCGCCGCCGCCGCAGCGTGCCAGCGCTGTGGATGTGTTGCGCGGTGTGGGCGTGAATACGTCAAAATCGGCGCTATTGTCGTCCGTCTCCGTGCAGCCGCCGTTCCTGCGCTGCGCGGCGGTGGTGGCGCTGAGCGCAGGAGCAGCCGCCGTTCCCTCGAAGTCACTCGACGTGCCGTATCCAACCAAATCAACCAGCGAGGGAGTGCTGCCGGAGCTACAACGAGTCGCGGCTGCACCACAGGTCAGCAGCGTTGTCGAGTTAACCAGCGCGACCTTTCCATTTGATGCAGACATAGCAATCGTGCCAGTTGCATCAGGTGTCGGCAGCGCTGCGCCGGTGGATCCAGCCGCCTGCTGGATCAGGAAATACTGGCCTGGAGCCAGCGAAGCGGACGGCAGATCGGTCTTGCTGGAAAAGTTATTCGCCGCGCTGCCGTACTGCACGGACCAGCCAGCTAATGAGACAGTAGTGGTGCCCCGATTGAAGAGTTCGATGAAATCGTTGAGGTACGTTGCGCCTGAACTGGCGCCGCCGCCGTAGACCTGGCTGATGACAACGGTTGAGGATGCGGCGATTGCCGCCGGTGTGGCAGCGGGAATGCTGCCGAGCGCCGTGAAGAGCAGCGCTAGAATCATGCTGAAGTGGACGAGCGGACGGCGCGCTGGGGGATGGAGAGCGAACATGGAATTCCTTTCCTTGCCGAAGAGCCTGCTTGCATCATGCATGCTGTGTTCAGTGCAGCGATGCAAGCGTGATGATGTGCCGAAGTAGTATAGTTGATATATGTTAAGCAGAGATCAAGACGCGAGGAACGACAGCAAGCCACCGAATGGACTATTGTGCTCCGTTGTTACTCCTTATACCAAAGCACGGATCAGCGCCAGGCCTACCACATCAAACACAGCACGCCGCACGAGTGCTCGGCGGCGTAAGGCATACATGGATGGGGCTTTTTTAAGCGGCTGGATAGCGTAGGACGTAGCTTGATCCTTAATGGGCAGGCACCGGCAGATTTCTTGCACTCGTTTCGAGTTCAAAGGCCAGGGATCAGGGAGCAGGGGTCCGGGGGGTCAGGACATTCTCTGCTCTATTCCCCGTTCTTTGTTCCGGGTGCCATGCCCAAAGGGCAGCCGCGTGGCACCCGGCTCTTTGTCTTCCATCATGCGGCGGGCAGGAGCTTCCCAAGCTGCGAAAGCATGGACGGCACATCCATCGGCTTGAGCCAGACCTCGTTCGCTCCCTATGCGAGCGCCTCTTGCTCCACGTCCGGATCGCCCGTGATCATAATCACATAGCTCGCTCTGCTATCGACTTTCAACTGATGCAATACCTGGCAGCCATTAATATCGGGTAATCCATGATCCAGAATCACAAGCTTTGGACGGCGGCGATAACAAGCTTCTAAAGCGGCCTGTCCCGTCCCGACATCGACAATATGAGCATTTGGCTTGGTACGGCGGATCAGCCTGACCAGGAGGGAACGAATGGAGGGATTGTCATCGGCGATCAAGATCGAGTCGATCATAGCGCTCTCCAACACGAGTTAGCCGCATGCACTGGCTCAACTGCTAATCAGGACGATGACTGCGGTCGAAAGATTAGGCCAGCGATTCGCTGACTAAGAGCGAATAATACCAAACTCTACGTCATTTGATAGTACGATCGAGCAAAATACCTCCAAGATTCGATCTACCGCTCTCACCAGCCCAATCTATCTTGCCACCCAACCTCACAACATATGTTCACGGGCCAACACTGTACATAGGCACGCGCGGTCCCAGGGAAGATACCAACTGCATCCAGGCGTGCGTCATCCTAGATGCAGTTGGAGGCCCTGAGATGATCATCTCTATTGTATGACAACGTTACGCAGCCTACTAACGATACGGGATGCTGCTGCATGTCGACCGGAACGAGCCGCCTTCGCACTGATGCTGACGCTATTTCTCCAAACGGCAGCAGCTACATAGGCGATAGCCGCGCACAATGGCTGTCCGCACATCCAAAAAAACCTCGTTCGGGATTACTACGCAGGGGCTTCCAATCCGATGAACGATACCTGTCTCGCTGTCGCCGACATACCGTACTACGGGGGAGTGTTGAGGGGTGTAGTGTGACGTTGCTAACATAGCGAGGCTCCTCGGCGATGACTCACTAGCTTTCACAGAGCGTAGTATTTGGTATTAGCTAGAACGATCCCGAATCATAAGGCGTTACGGCTAGTGACAATTGGTGGGACCTACACAGGACTAAAGTTTCAGAGGCGGCGATGATATTTGCTGTGGGTGGCTAGAAAAGCGACTTATGCGAAGGTGTCACGCTCCCGCTAGGAGCCTGGCAGACGCTCGCCGCGCAAGTTATCGAAGGTCGCAAAGCCCTGGCCGCTGCGCGACGTGAGCACAAAGCCGTAGCGATTGACGAAGGGACCCGGCGGAACAGCAAACTCGGTCAGCGGCTGGTCGTTCACGATGAAGCGAATAGCCTGTCCCTGGCGCTCGATCGTAAGCCGATTGGCAGCGCCGGGCGTGTCCTGGAGCGCGGCGCTATCAGTCCAATCCACAATCCTTGTCACGACGTTTTCTTCGGTCGTCGCACTGCCCTCCTGCCGCTCGATCGCATATCCGCCGTCGGGCGACAGAATGATCCGATACGATGTCGCAGGCTCAGCGAACAAAAAGACCAGACCAGCGCCGCCCTGCTCGACGGCCACATCGACGCCCAGCCGATAATTCTCGGCAGGCAGGGGCGTCGTAAAGCCGATGCTGGTCTGACCGTTCAGCCGTAGCTGGTAGCGCTGATCGACGACGCCCGCGCTCCAGGTTTCTGTCTCGCCGCTGGGCCAGCCATGCGCCGCCGTATCAAACGAATCCTCGATAAACGTATCCGGCTGCGCTGGAGCCGCGCTGCTTGTCGGCTGTTCAGTGGTGGGAGTAGGCGCTTCGGTCGGCGCGGCAGTAGGCTCCACCGTCGCGGTGACACCGGGGGTGGCCTCGTCGGTCGCATTCGCCTCCACCGTCACAGCGGCGTCGATCGTCGGCAGATTGGCGTAGGCCTGTGTTCGCGACGGGCTACCGCCGCCGACGAGCGCGCCCGTCAGGTAGCCCACCGCCAGCGCGCAGACAATCGTCAGGCCGACAAGCGCCAATTGGAGCCAGCGTGAATTCTTCAAACGCATCGGTCTTCTCCCGCACAGCAGACTGATCGAGCAGAGAGATGATCAGCTTCGGCAACCAGCGCCTCAGAGGCATTATACGGCGTGTCGTCAAAGAGCGTGCCAAAAACCGGGAAAAGCCGCGCGGCGTGGTCCGTCTGGGCGCGGAGCAGATTGGGCGAAAGTCCGACTTGCCGCAGCCAGCACCGCGTGATAAAATCCAGGCTACATCGGCGTTGACGAGGAGAGTAGCTTTGACCCGCGCCATCCAGGGATAGGCCGCCACCGACTGAAAGCGGCTTATGGCAGCAGCAGAGCCAACACCACCTCCGAGCCCGTCCGCGAAATCGCGAAGCCGAGACTAAGCGGATGCGCCTGGCCCCCGTTAGCGGGCCGTCAAGTGAGAACGGAAGCATCGTCGGGCAGCGCTGGTACGATGAGTCCGATCTAAAACCGGGTGGAACCGCGGAGCAAAGCTTCGTCCCAGTGAGGGCGAGGCGTTTTTGTTTTAAGCTGGTGCGGCGTCGGGGAGCATGTTGGAGTTTCGAGCATCGAGTTCTTTGAGCCTTGAACCTTTTTGAACGTCGTCGTTAGGAGGAACGCAAACCATGAGCTATCGGTACGAGCGCTACCGCGAACGACCCCGCAGCCGCGTGCGAGGCTGGCTGGTCGCGCTGACGATCCTGGTCTGGCTGCTGGTGCTGGGCTTTGTCGCCCTACGCTTCTTTGTACGCCCAGGCGTGACCAATTACGTCAACCGGCAGATCGCCGAATCGATCAACCCGCAGGCTGCGCCCGACGACAGCACGCGCGATGCCCTGCGCGACAGCTTGCAGCAGGTGCCGATAGACATCTCCGTGCCCGCTGGCGAGATCCGCGTGACGGAAGCGCAGGCCAACGGCTACCTCGCGGCCTACCGCGAGCGGCTGAGCGGCATCGACGATCTTCAACTGCGCTTCGTGCCCGGCGAAGTGCAGGCCGACATCACCGTGAGCGGCGTCACCAGCACCGCCCATGCCCGCCCGGAGGTCCGCGATGGTCAGATCATCGCCACTGAGCAGCGGCTCGACCCGCCGCTCGGTCTGATCCTGTCGATGGACGATCTGCTCGGCGCTTTTCAGGATCGAATCAACGCGGAGTTTGCGGCGCAGGGTCGTACCGTCAAGGGTATCCGGATCGAGCAAGGCGAGGCGGTTATCACGCTTGAATAGATCGAATAAATCAGTGTCTTGATGATGGAGGAATGCTATGCCAGTTGTCACACCCGAAAATGATCCCCTGTACAGGCTGCGCCACTCGGCGGCGCATGTGATGGCCCAGGCGGTGCTCGAAATGTTCCCTGAAGGCAAGATCGCGATCGGCCCGCCGGTTGAGAACGGCTTTTACTACGACTTCGATCTGCCGCGCACGCTCACGCCTGACGATCTGGGCGAGATCGAGAAACATATGCGGCGGATCGTGCAGGGCAAGCATCGCTTTGCCTGCCGCGAGGTGTCGGCGGATGAGGCGCGCGAGCTGTTCAAGGACCAGCCCTACAAGCTGGAGCTGATCGAGGGCCTGCAAAAAGGTGCCGACGAGTACGGCGAGAAGCAGATCGGCACGGCGGGCGCGGAGCAGGAGTCCGGGCGCGTGGCGATCACGACGTACAAGCACGATACGTTCGAGGACCTGTGCCGAGGGCCGCACGTCGAAGACACGGGCGCGATCAAGCCCGACGCCTTCAAGCTGCTGCGGGTGTCGGGCGCGTACTGGCGCGGCGACGAGAATCGCCCGCAGTTGCAGCGGATCTATGGCACGGTCTGGCCCAACAAAAAAGAGCTTGAGGCGTACCTGCACCGGCTGGAAGAGGCCAAGAAGCGCGATCACCGCAAGCTGGGCAAGGAGCTGGGTCTGTTCCACTTCTCGGACGAGGTCGGGCCTGGCATCCCGCTGCTCACGCCCAAGGGCGCGGTGATGCGCCAGATCATGGAAGATTACGTCCGCGAGACGCAGACGCGCTACGGCTACGATCATGTCTGGACGGGCCATCTGGTCAAGGAATCGCTCTACGCCAGGTCGGGCCACCTTGAGAACTATAGCGACTCGATGTATCCGCCGATGGTCGAGGACGCCGAGCACGGCCAGATCTATCGTCTCAAGCCGATGAACTGCCCGTCACACATGACGCTCTACAACGAGATGGGCATTCACTCGTACCGCGAGCTGCCGCTGCGCTTCGCCGAGTTTTGCACGCTCTACCGCTTCGAGAAGGCGGGCGAGCTGAACGGCATGACGCGCGTGCGGGCGCTGACGCAGGACGATTGCCATATCTTCTGTATGCCGGAGCAGATCGAGGGCGAGTTTAGCCGCGCCCTCCAGCTAATCCGCGAGGTCTTCGAGACGTACGGCTTCTACGATTACTACGTGCGGCTCAGTCTGCGCGGCAGCGAGGGCAAGTACGTCGCCGACGACGAGAAGTGGGATCGCGCTACGGCAGCGCTCAAGGCTGCGCTCGACGCCAACAATGTTCAGTATGTCGCGGCGGAAGGCGAGGCCGCCTTCTACGGTCCCAAGGCCGACTTCATCGCGCGTGACGTGCTGGATCGTGAGTGGCAGCTCTCGACGATCCAGGTCGACTTCATTCAGCCCGCCCGTCTGGGCTGCGAGTACGTCGGCGAGGATGGGCAGCGCCACACGCCCGTGGTGATGCACCGCGCCGTTACGGGCTCCTGGGAGCGCTTCTACGGCGTGCTGATCGAGCACTACGCGGGCGCGTTCCCGGTCTGGCTCTCGCCGATCCAGGCGGCGATCATCCCGATCACGGATCGCCACGTCGAGTACGCGCGCGAGGTCGAGCAGACATTGAAGGCCACAGGCATCCGCGTACAGCTCGATCTCGGCGACGCGCGCATGAACGCCAAGATCCGCGACGCGCAGTTGCAGAAGATCCCGTACATGCTGGTGATCGGCGATAAAGAGCAGGAGGCGGGCGCGGTTGCGGTGCGGCTGCGCAATAACCAAAACCTCGGCCCGATGCCCGTGGCCGATGTTGTGGCGCGGATTCAGGAGAAGGCGCGCACGAAAGACAAAGAGATCTAGAACAACAAACAACGAAACAACGAACAAACAAACGATGCGCCGCATTGTTCTTGGTTCTTTGTTGATCTATTCGCTCTAAGATCGTGGCCCTTTTGTTGCCACGAGAGATGCTTTATAATCGCGGTAGATCTCGCGAAGGAGGCCAGAGTGAAGGATTTTTTCAGCTTCGTTGGCGGCGCTGTCCTGGGCGCGGCAATTGGCGCTGGCATTATTTTGTTGAGCACGCCCAAATCGGGCGAAGAAGCGCGGGAGACGATCCGCGAGCGGTGGAACACGGCGCTCGATCAGGGCAAGCGCGCCGCCCGTGAGCGCGAGCAGGAACTATGGGCCGATTTCAATACCCGTGTGAAAGCTCCCGCCGGGCTGCCGCTCAACGAAAGCGATAAGCTGGAGCCGGTTGTCACCTGAGCGCGGGGCCGCGATTGTATGACTCGCAGGAAGGAGGGCTGATCTGGCGCTTGGCATGCTGTGTCAGCGCCAGATTCGCCAGTATTTCGGCACCCGCGATCGGCAGGTCCAGGATCGCCGCACCAGAACAGGAGCTACGCGGCGCAGCCGAGGCTCGGATCTGCAACCTGCGCAGCGTGGAGCGCAGCTAAACGCCATCACCACCGCATCGCGCCGCTCACCTACAGCGCGCGAGCAGAGAGCACAGCACACATGGAAGCAGAAATCGTCGCAATCGGCACGGAGCTGCTGCTAGGCGTCACCGTCGATACCAACAGCGCATATCTGGCCCAGCAGCTTGCCACAATCGGCGTGCCCATCCGCCGCGTCACACTGGTGCGCGATGATCTCGCGCAGATCGTCGGCGTGCTTCGGGATGCGCTGCGTCGCGTCGAGCTGGTCATCTGTTCGGGCGGCCTGGGACCAACCGGCGATGATCTGACCAGGGAGGCCATCGCGCAGGCTACCGAACGACCGCTGGAATTTCATCAAACGCTGCTCGACGATATTGCGGCGCGCTTCGCGGCCTTCAAGCGCCGGATGAGCGAGTCGAACCGCCAGCAGGCGTATATTCCGCAGGGCGCGTACATCATACGCAACCCACGCGGCAGCGCGCCCGCGTTCGTGGCCGAGGGCGGCGCGGCAGGTGCCGGGCGCTTTATCGCGGCGCTGCCGGGCGTGCCCGATGAGCTGATGTATCTCACCGAGCACGCGCTGCTGCCGTATCTCCGCGAGCACCACGGCCTGAGCGAGGTGCTGGTGGTGCGCGAGCTGCGGGTAACGGGGCTGACCGAGGCCGCTGCCGGGGAGCGTATCGCCGAGATCATGCTGGGCGAAAACCCGATCGTCGGGATCACGGCCAAGCGCGGTCAGCATACGATCCGCATTGCCGCGAAAGCTGGCAGCCACGAGGCCGCAAACGCGCTGATCGAGCCGCTGGTCGAGCTGATCCGCGAGCGCTTCGGCGGGCATCTGCTGGGAGAAGAAACCCTGGAGCAGCGCGTCGGTGGGCTGCTGGCCGAGCACCAGCTACGCCTGGCGCTGGTCGAAACCGAGCCGAGCGCGCCGGTCTATCGCGGGCTGTCGCAGAGCGCCGAGGCGCGGCAGGCGCTGGCCCATGTGCTGATCCAGCCGCACCTGACGCCAGCCGACGGCGACTATGCCGGGCTGGCACGCGCGCTCGCCGCCCAGGCTGAGGAAGCACAGGCCGACGCGCGTCTGGCGGTGCTGATCGAGGCAGGCTCCGCAAGCTTCAAGACGGTGCATTTCGCGCTGGGATCGTCGCGGGCGGGAGCGGAGCCTGCCTATCTCGCGCGCGGCTTCGATTGGGGCTTGCCGCAGGTGAGCGACTTCATCGCCACCACCGCGCTCGATCTGCTCCGCCGCTGGCTCGAATCATGTCCGCGCGATGCAGCGCCGGAGCGGACGGAGTCTCCGGCATAGCGCGCGGAACATCGTCGCGCGCATCTGAAGGTTGCCCGCTTTCATCACGGCTGGGACGAGCATGCCATCACTAAAAACCGCACTTTCGACCATACATCGCGACCGCCAATGGTGGCGTAAAGTGCTGCTGGGCGGCGCGCTGTCGCTGACCGTCGTCGGCTACCCGCTGGTCGAAGGCTATCAGCTCGAAAGCATCGAGAACACCCAGAACGGCTATCCCACGCCCTTACCGCGCTGGAACGAGCTGGGCACCAAGGCGGTGCAGGGTATTTTTGCGTTCGTGATCGACTTTTTCTTCTTCGTCTTTCCGGTACTCTTCGGCGGGATGCTCTTGCTCTGCAGCACGCTTGCGCTGAGCCTGGCCGGACTCGGCGGAGCCGGGCTGCAAATCTTCGGCACGTTTGGCGGCGTGCTGCTGATCGGCTGGTTCGGCTTCGCCTGGCTGAGCAGCGTCTCGCCGATCGGCAAGCGGCTCTACGTGAGCGACGGACAGCCCACGCAGGCGCTTTCGACCAAACCGCTGCGGCTGGCGCTCGACCCTGAGGCGCGCGCGGTGTATCTGCAAGCGCGGCTGCAATCGCTGCCGGTCTATCTCGTGCCGCTGGCATTGCTGCTTGTCACCATCCAGAGCACCGGGTGGTCGGGCTGGCTAACATTGCTGCTGCTCTGGCTATGCCTGTCGGCGCTGCTCTACGCGCGGCTGGTGACAGTGCAGCTCTACGATGCCGCCGCGCGCGATATTCAGCGCCGCCGCTTCGAGGCATTTCGCGAACGCACGCGCTCCTGAAACATCGTGGCTGCGGCTATCGTACAGAGCTACATCAACCAATCCGAAAGAGGCAATGCTCTATGGATCTGAAACGTGGCCTGAGCTACCCGACCCTCGACCCGGAGTGGGTCGTCAAAGTGCTGATCGGCACATTGATCTCGATCATCCCAATCCTCAACTTTGTCGCGATCGGCTACACGATGGACACGACGCGCAACGTGTACCACGGACGCGACACGCCGCTGCCCGAATGGAACGATTTCGGCGGTCAGTTCATTCGCGGCTTTCTCGGCACGGTGCTCCAATTCTTGTGGGGCCTGCCGCTGCTACTGCTGGCCTGCCCGCTCATCTTCATCCTCGTCGGCTCGATCGATCCCAGCACAGGCGAGCCGACCGCCGCCAGCGGCGCGGTCATCGCCTGTCTGCCGATCGCGATCATCCTTGGCGTGCTGGTCCTCAGCCCGTTCATGATGGCAGCATTCACGCGCTACGCGGTGACGGACCGGTTTAGCGAGGCGATGCCGGGGCCAGTGCTGCGCGAAGTCAGCAGCGCTCCGCGCCCGTGGCTGCTGATCCTGGCAGCCGCGTTCGGCTTCGTGGTTTTCGCCATCGTCTTCCAGCTCTGCACCCTTGGCTTTGGCGCGCTGCTCTTCATCCCGCTGACCTTCTACATGCAGCTTGTTGCCGCGCACTGGTATGCGCAGGCGCACCGCGTGGCGAGTGGAGGGAGTGCAGCGCCGCCAAGCATGGTATAGTGTTGGCAGTAGGCCGGGTATCGAAGGAGCGGGCATGGTTTGGATGAGCGTCATCGCCCTGGTACTGATCATCGTAGCGGGGCTGAACGCACCACTCGCGATCTGCGCGCTGAGCATCGCCTCGCTGAACGGGATCGTCATTCTCCAGCCGCCGCTCGCCTGGATCGGCACGGAGTGGGCCTTTCTTCTGGCGCTCACCCTGCTGGTGATTCAACTCCTGGCCGATCTGTATTTCGTGCCGATCACGGTCAAAGACCGCGTCTATCTCCACCCAAGCCGAACGGAGAATGCGTATCTTCACGCGCGCGTTCAGTCGTTCTTTCGTCCGCTGATCGCGGCGATCATCACGGCAGCGCTGCCGCTGCCGCTGCCCGATTGGCTGGCGGCAATCTTCGGCTTCAGCAGCGCGAGCGCCTGCTACTGGCTGTCGGCCTGGATTCGTGAATACGTGGCAATCGCGCGCGGCGCGTTGATCCTGCTCAGCCTGGAAACGTTGAAGAATGCGCTGCTCATTGTGGTAGGGCTGCTGGCCTTCTGGCTGCCGCCGCTGGCATTGGTGTTGCTAATAGGCTTATTATTCCCAACTGTGGTCTGGACGATGCGGCTGCAACGTGAGCAGATGTTGTATGCGCCCTATGGAGGTCAGAGTGCCGGCGAAGATACGTGAGTCGATCGAACCAATCGAGTTTATCTATCCATCCAACATCCTATCGCTGATCCGGCTCGCGCTCGTCGGTCCTACGGTCTATTATCTGTTGCAGGAGGATGGAGCGGGCAAGGCGCTGCGGATCATCGTGCTGGGCATGGCTACCGATGCGGTCGATGGCCCGATCGCGCGGCGGCGCAATCAGGTTTCGGAGCTAGGCAAGCTGATCGATCCGATCGCCGATAAGCTCACCCTGGACGGCGTCGCGGTTGCGCTCAGCCTCAAGCACGACTTTCCCTGGTGGGTGACAAACCTGCTGCTAGCCCGCGACGCCGCGATTCTGCTGGGCGCGACGCTGATCTTTCGCAAAACGACGCATATCACCACGTCGATCTATGCCGGAAAAGCGACGACCGGATTGCTGACGATCGTGCTGCTGCTGTACATCCTGGATGCGCAGCCCTGGGGTCGGCGGCTGCTGAACGTGATGCTGATCCCGTTCGCGATCTCGTGGGTGCAGTATGGCATGCGCTACCTCGAATGGCTGCGCGGCGAGTACAATCACAGCACGCAGAAGTAGGCCGCCATCGCGTGGCACGTAGCGCAGCCGCCCTCACGAACAGGAGCTACGCCGTGGCTGTGATGGGCCTTCGGCAGATGTGTGTCGGTTCCGCGCCGACGCACCTTAACCTGCGCTGTACCTTGTGCTGCCGGGGGCTAAAAGCTCTGCAAGCACAGATGACCGCGTAGCTGGGTATTGACACAAAAAAAGACTAGGTGCGGTTCTAACGGGATATTTGGGAGAATCCCTGAGTCGGCCTGACGGCGCGTTAAGCAGCACAGCCCGAAACGTCAAAAACGTTTCGGGCTGTGCTGTGGCTAGATTTTATCGCGGCGTTGAATGAGTAAGCGAATCGCAGTGCGCTCTTCTTCGTCGATCGCTACGTCGATGAACGACGGCACGCAGAAGATGTCGACACCCTCCTCGCTCAGGTACGAGCGAGCAATCGCAACTGCCTTGATCGCCTGGTTGGTAGCGCCAGCGCCAATGGACTGCACTTCTGCCACGCCGCTCTCGCGGATGACACCCGCAATCGCACCAGCCACCGCGCTGGGCCGCGAACGGGTAGAGACCTTGAGCACTTCGGCGTTGGAGTGGTGTTGCTGGCCTTGATGACCGACACGCGCCTGCTCTTGGTACCCTGTGCGCTCATTACCGCGCTCCGGCCGGGAACTGGACTCGCCTGCCGCTAGCTCATCCAGCCTGAAGTTGTCGTAGCTGGTATCCATAGGAGCCTTCCTCCTTCCGAGGACATCGAGAGTTAGGTGTTCCAAGGACTACTGACGGAATGCTCCTCGGACGATGCGTTACCGCGCGTAGTCCACTGCCCGCGTTTCTCGAATCACGGTGACTTTAATTTGACCAGGGTACTGGAGACTTTCTTCGATCTTCTTCGCGACGTTGCGAGCCAGCGTAATGCTGCCAAGATCGTCGATCGTATCGGGCTGTACCATCACACGAACCTCGCGGCCCGCCTGAATGGCGAATGCCCGCTGCACGCCTGGAAACGATGTCGCCACGGTCTCCAATGCTTCCAAACGTTTGATATACAAATCCAGCGTCTCGCGGCGCGCTCCTGGTCGCCCGCCCGACATGGCATCGGCGGCGGCGACGATGAACGCCTCCACGGTCAGCGGCTCTTCTTCAAAATGATGTGCGGCGATGGCGTGAACGATCGCCCCGGAGCGGCCAAGCCGCCGTGCGATGTCAGCGCCGATCAGCGCATGTGGCCCTTGCACCTCATGATCGACGGCTTTGCCGATGTCATGCAGCAAGGCGGCTGTTTTCGCGATCTGGACGTTCGCGCCCAGCTCGCTTGCCATGGTTCCAGCCAGCAGCGCGCATTCCAGCGAGTGCTGCAAGACGTTCTGACCGTAGCTGGTACGATATTTTAGCCGACCGAGGATTTTGACCAAGTCGGGATGTAAGCCTTGCACTCCGGCCTCATACGCGACTCGCTCGCCCTCCTCACGAATAACCGTCTCTATGTCCTGCCGCGTTTTGTCGACGACTTCTTCGATGCGCGCAGGATGAATTCGCCCATCTTTCAGGAGCTTCGTCAGCGCCAGCCGGGCTACCTCGCGGCGCACCGGGTCGTGGCACGAAAGGGCAACGGCTTCGGGCGTATCATCGACGATGATGTCTACTCCCGTAATTTGCTCGAAGGCCCGGATATTCCGACCCTCGCGACCGATGATGCGGCCCTTGAGTTCTTCGCTCGGCAGCGGTACCGTCGTCACGGTTAGCTCGGCGACATACTCGGAGGCTAGCCGCTGAATAGCGATGCCAATAATTTTTTTAGCGCGCTTATCCGCCTCGTCCTTGGCCTCCTGCTCGATCTGACGCATCAGTTTGGCGGCATCGTCACGAGCAGACGCCTCGACACGCTGCAAAATAATTCCACGAGCCTCCTCATTGGACAGCGCCGCGACTCGTTCGAGTTCCGTCTGCTGACGTTGTTTCAGCTCTTCCGCTTCGCGGTGGAGGCGCTCGATATGCCGTTCGCGCTGGCCGATCCCGCGCTCGCGGCGTTCGAGATCGTCCAGCTTGCGCTCTACTTTTTCCTGGCTGCGCGCAAGCCGTTCTTCTTGTTGTTGAATGCGCTCTTCTTGTTTGTGCAGCGCCTGACGTGCGTTCTTTAGCTCAATTTCCGCATCATTACGGGCCTTGAGCGCATCAGCTTGAGCTTGGAGAAGAATTTCCTTGCCTTGAGCCTGCGCCGCCTCCACGATCCGCCGGGCCTCGGTTTCTACCCGAAGCTGCTGATCTTGAACGCGGGGCCGATACATCACGTACATTAACACTGCGCCTGCCACCCCTCCAAGAAGGGCTCCAAAAAGCGCCCATAATTCGGCAGACACGTTGATTCTCCTGTCATATTCACTTGTTAAGGTGCCCTGAAAGCTGTAGCACCGAGCTACAGCCGGACGTGGGTTTCCATAACCATATCAGGGGAATGTCACGTTATCATAGCCCCTTTGAGAAGGGCTGTCAAGGCATTCCTTAACGGCAGCTTAAGCAAGAACTGATCCGCGTAGGACGAAATGTTGCGGTAAGATAGCACCACGGTGCAAATCGATCGGAAGCAGGCCACTCGCCGTATTCTACGCCGATGAACTAGCAGAAGGAGCGATGTCGATGGCTGAACATTTTACGGATCTTGACCGGCGCGCCGCAAATGTGGTGCGCGGGCTGACGCTGGACGCCGTCCAGAAGGCAAATTCGGGCCATCCCGGCCTGCCGCTCGGAATGGCCGATGCCGCGATCGTGCTGTGGACGCGCACGCTGAAGTACAATCCCCACGATCCGCGCTGGCCCGATCGCGACCGCTTCGTGCTCTCCGGCGGGCACGGCTCGATGCTGCTCTACACGATGCTGTATCTCACGGGCTATCAGGAGATGACGCTCGATCAGCTTATGCATTTCCGGCAGTATGGCTCGCTCACGCCCGGCCATCCCGAAGTTCATCTCGATTCCGGCATCGAGACGACGACCGGGCCGCTGGGCCAGGGCTTTGCCACTGGCGTGGGCATGGCGATCGCCGAGCGCTATCTCGCCGCGAAGTTTAACCGACCGGGCTTTGAGCTGGTCGATCACTACACCTACGCGATCTGCTCCGACGGCGACCTGATGGAGGGCGTGTCGCATGAGGCGGCGTCGCTGGCGGGGCATCTGGGCCTGGGCAAGCTGATCTATCTCTACGACGATAACCATATTACGATCGACGGCTCGACCGACCTGGCTTACAGCGACGACGCCGCCAAGCGCTTCGAGGGCTACGGCTGGCACGTGGTGCGCGCCGACGGCCACGATATGGCTTCGGTCTGGAGCGCGATCGAGGCAGCACGCGCCGAGACGACCCGGCCATCGCTGATCATCACCCGCACGATCATCGGCTACGGCATGCCCAACCGCCAGGGCACGCAGAAGGCCCACAGCGATCCGCCCGGCGATGAGGAGGTCCGGCTGGCGAAGGAGAAGCTGGATCTGCCCGTCGATCAGTTCTTCTCCGTTCCCGACGACGTGCTGAGCTATATGCGCCAGGCGGTCGATCGCGGCGCGGAGCAGCAGCGCGCATGGCAGCAGACATTCGAGCGCTACCGCGCCGATCATCCCGATCTGGCCGAGCAGTGGGAGACGATGTGGCGCAGGGAGCCGCCCCAGGGCTGGGACGCCAATATGCCGAGCTTCGATCCCGATCCCAAGGGCGTGGCGACGCGCGCGGCATCCGGCAAGGTGATCGACGCGGTGGTTGATCGGCTGCCGCAGCTGCTCGGCGGCTCGGCGGATCTGACGCCCTCGAACAACACCAAGCCCAAAGACGCCAAAGACATCGAGGCCGAGTCGTTCATGGGGCGCTACCTGCGCTTCGGCGTGCGCGAGCATGGCATGGCCGCCGCGATGAACGGCATGGCTCTGCATGGCGGTCTGCTGCCCTACGGCGGCACGTTCTTCACCTTCTCCGACTACATGCGTCCGGCGCTGCGCCTGGCGGCGCTGATGAGCGTCCACAACATTTTTATCTTCACCCACGACTCGATCGGCCTGGGCGAGGATGGCCCGACTCACCAGCCGGTCGAGCATCTGGCAGCCTGTCGCGCAATGCCGCATCTGACCGTGATCCGCCCCTCGGACGCCAACGAGACGGTTGAGGCGTGGCGCGCAGCGATAAACAATACCAGAGGCCCGACGGCGCTGGTTCTGACTCGCCAGGCGCTGCCGGTGCTCGACCGGACCAAGCTCGGCGCGGCGGCGGGCCTGCACCGGGGCGCGTACGTGCTTCAGGATGTCGAGAATCCCGAAGCGATCCTGATCGCGACCGGCTCCGAGGTTGCGCTGGCGCTCGACGCGGCCAAGCTGCTGGCGGAGCAGCAGACGCGCGTGCGGGTGGTGGCGATGCCCTGCTGGGAGCTATTCGAGGAGCAAGATCAGGCGTATCGCGACGAGGTGCTGCCGCCGCAGATTACCGCGCGCGTCGGCGTGGAGGCTGCGGTGCGGCTCGGCTGGGATCGCTGGATCGGGCCGAACGGCGCGTTCGTGGGCGTCACCGGCGGCTACGGCGCGTCGGCGCCGTACAAGGAGATCTTCAAGAACTATCGCATCACGCCTGAGCGCGTGGCCGAGGAGACGCTGCGACTCCTGGGCCGCGCCGCAGATGTTGATTCGAGCCAGTCCGAGGCCGAGGCTATCCCCGGACGACAGCCCGCCGGAGACGAAGGCCCATCGTAGTGCGCCGACAGGCCGGGGAGAACAAAGCACACAGGAACCAAACATACAACTGCGTTGTTCCCTTGTTCCCCCAACGCCGCGCGTTGACGCACAATCCTGCCTTCGAGTATCATAGCCTGAGCAGCAGGTGCAGAAAGGAATGCTAGCGATGAAACTTTTGTTATTCCTCGTAGGTTTGCTGGTTGGCGTGGTCGGCGGCGCGGCGCTGCTGGCCTATGCCTACCAAGCGGCTGGTCTATATCCGCCCGACGACGCGACGATTAAGTTTATCGCCCGCGAGCGCGGCTGGCTCAAAGAAGAAGCATAGGCCGGTAGCCTATGCCGCTCGATGGGATGCGTGATGAGGCTAGGGCTTCGTCACGCATTCGCTTTTTTGCAGGTGAGCTATGGCCTTGATCGACGGATTTCCGAATGTGTGGGTTGGACATGCGACCAACGCCGCAGCGCGCACCGGCTGCACGGTGATTCTCAGCCCCCAGGGGGCGACCGCAGGCGTGGCGGTGCGCGGCGGCGCGCCCGGAACGCGCGAAACCGATCTGCTTCAGCCCGGCAATCTGGTCGAGCAGGTCCACGCGATCTTGCTGACGGGCGGCAGCGCGTTCGGGCTGGCGGCAGCCGACGGCGTGATGCGCTGGCTCTACGAGCGGCAGCACGGCTTCGCCACAAGCGTCGTCAAGGTGCCGATCGTGCCAGCCGCCGTGCTTTTCGATCTGGCGGTGGGCGATGCCGTCTGGCCCGATGCGGCGATGGGCTATGCCGCCTGCGAGGACGCCTACCACAGCCCAATCGACTGGGGACGGGTCGGGGCTGGCACCGGCGCGACGATTGGCAAGCTCTTTGGAGCGGGGCGGGTCACTCGCGGCGGGATCGGCATGGCGCGGGTTGCGGCGGCGGAGCAGCTTGTCACGGCGATCGTCGCGGTCAATGCCTACGGTCACGTCGTCGATCCGACGACTAACGAGATCATCGCTGGATCGCGCCTGCCTGACGGCTCGCTCGCCGATACGGTCCAACACCTGTTGCAGGGGCCGCCCCCAGCGCTTGCGCTGGAGCACACGACGATCGGCTGTGTGCTGACCACCGCGCGTCTCGACAAGGCCGCCTGCGCGCGGGTTGCCAGCATCGCCCACGATGGCCTGGCACGGACGATCCGCCCCGCGCATACGCACCTCGACGGCGATGCGCTCTTCGCGCTCGCGGTCGCGCCGCCCGCCGCGCCGCCCGCCGACAGCCTCGCGATCGGCGTGGCGGCAGCCGAAGCGGTGGCCCAGGCGGTGATCCACGCGGTGCGGGCGGCGCAGGCGTGATCCAAAGGTATATGGTCCAATCGGTATGAATCTCCATCTAGCGCAACCGGCGTATCTCCTGTACAATAAAACTTGAAAGATATTCATATCCGCGCCGACCCAAAGGAGGATCGCCGTGGCCGACGCTGCATGGTTTGCTCACTACGAGCCTGAGGTCCCTCACACGCTGACCTATCCCGATATACCGCTGCAACGTTTTCTGGAAGACACTGCCCGCCGCTATCCGAACAACACCGCCACCAAGATGGTGCTTAAGTACCTGCTGGGCGGGCGCATGATGATCGGCGGCTCGCTGACCTACCGCGAGCTGAATGCCCACGCCGATCGTTTTGCCGCAGCGCTGGTCAACATGGGCGTCAAGCCCGGCGATCGAGTGGCAGTGATGCTGCCGAACTCTCCGCAGTTTGTGATCGCGTTCTTCGGCGCGCTCAAGGCAGGCGCGATCGTCGTCAACGTCAACCCGACGTACACTGCCCGCGAGCTACAGCACCAGTTGGCCGATGCGGGAGCGGAGACGATCGTGCTGCTCAACCTGTTCTACAAGCGGCTCGACGAGGTGCGCGCGCACACGCCCGTCAGGAACACGATCGTCACGCATATCTTCGATCTGCTGCCCTTCCCGTCGAAGCAGCTTGTGCGGCGCGCGCAGCAGAAAGAGGCCGATTGGGTAACGGTGCAGCCCAGCGCCAGCGTGCATCTCTTCGAGGATCTGCTGGCAAAGGCTCCGGCGCAGCCGCCCAGAGTCGAGGTCAGCCCCGACGATGTGGCGCTCTTCCAGTACACCGGCGGCACAACCGGCGTGCCCAAGGCGGCGATGCTGACCCACAGGAATCTGGTCGCGAACACGCTGCAAGTCGTCTCGTTCCTGCCCTCCGCCGAGCCGGGCAAAGAAAAAGTCATGGCCGCGATCCCGTTCTTCCACGTCTATGGCATGACTGTCGCGATGAACTTCGGGATCTATGTCGGCGGTCAGATCGTGATCGTGCCCAATCCACGTCCGATCGACAACGTGATGCGGGTGATCGCCAACGAGCGCACGACGATCTTCCCCGGCGTGCCCGCGATGTACATCGGGATCATCAACCATCCCGATGTCAGCCACACCGACCTGAGCAGCATCAAAGCGTGTATCTCCGGCTCAGCGCCGCTGCCGATGGAAGTTCAGGAGCAGTTCGGGGTGTTGACGGGTGGGCGGCTGGTCGAAGGCTACGGTCTGACCGAAACCGCGCCGGTGACGCACTGCAATCCGGTCTATGGTCAGCGCCGCGCGGGATCGATCGGGCTGCCGCTGCCGGACATCGAGGCGCGCATCATCAACCCGGAGACTGGCCTGCCGGTGCCGTGGGGCTCGGATGAGGTTGGAGAGCTGCTGGTGCGCGGGCCGAACGTGATGAAAGGCTACTGGAATCGTCCCGACGAAACTGCCGCTACGATCGATGATGATGGCTGGCTGCATACCGGCGACATCGCCCGCATGGACGACGACGGCTACTTCTACATCGTCGATCGCAAGAAAGACATGATCATCGCCAGCGGATTCAAAGTCCTGCCGCGCGAGATCGAAGAGGTGCTCTTTACGCATCCCCAGGTGCTCGAAGCCGCCGTCGCGGGCGTGCCCGACAGCTATCGCGGTGAGACGGTCAAGGCGTTTATCGTGCCGAAGCCGGGCTGCGCCCCGACCGCCGAGGAGATTACGGCGTTTTGCCGCGAGCAGCTCGCGCCGTACAAAGTGCCGCGCCAGATCGAGTTCCGGCAAGAGCTACCCAAGACGCAGGTCGGCAAAGTGCTGCGGCGGGTGCTCGTCGAGGAGCACCTCAAGGGCCAGCGCGAGCAGGTGCCAAGCCAGAGCTGATCCCGGCAGCACAGCACGCTGCCTGCACCGGGGCATGCCAATGGCGTGCCCTGGTTGCTATTTCGTTCGAGCGGAAGCGCGACTAAACCCGGCACATACAGGCAGGCCAGCATGATCGACATCGGACAAGAGCGCGGTCAGATCGTTCACAAGCAGCGCTAAAACGCGACCGGCAGCGCATGCAGCCCGCGCAGGACCAGGCCGCGCCGCCAGCGCAGCGCATCGGGCGCTGTGGCGAGACGCAGATCGGGCATGCGCCGCAGCAGCATATCGACAGCGATCTGGCTTTCCAGCCGTGCCAGCGGCGCGCCCAGGCAGTAGTGAATCCCCTGCCCAAACGAGAGATGCCGGTTTGGATCGCGGGCCAGATCCAGCGCATCGGGACGCTCGAAGTGCTGCTCGTCGCGATTGGCCGAGGCGATCACCGCCAACACCTGCTCGCCGCGCCGGATCATCACGCCGCAGAGCGTAAGATCCTCGCGCGCAAAGCGCTCGGTTGACGTATAGACCGGGCTGGTGTAGCGCAGCAGCTCTTCGATCGCGGGCTTGATCAGCTCCGGCTCGCCGCGCAGCCGCTCCATCTGCTCACGATGCTCCAGCAGCGCAAGCGTGCCGTTGGCGATCAGATTGACGGTTGTCTCATGACCGGCGATCAGCAGCAGCAAGACCATCGCCAGCAGCTCATCCTCGCTCAGCCGATCGCCTGCCTCCTCGGCCTGAACCAGCGCCGTGATCAGATCGTCCTGTGGCGCGGCGCGGCGCTCCTCGAAGCGCTTGCGCAGGTAGCGCATAAACAGCCAGATCGACGGTAGCGCTCGCAGCACCTCGCTGGACGACCCGACCGACACGATGCTGTTGGACCAGCGTGTAAACTTCGTGCGATCCTTTGGCGGAATGCCCAGCATCTCGGCGATGATCGTCACGGGCAGCGGCAGCGCATAGTCGCGGACCAGATCCATGTGGCCGCGCCGCAGCACCGCATCCAGCAGCTCGTCACACAGCGTGTGTACGCGCCCGCGCAATTGCTCGATCAGGCGCGGCGTGAACGCTTTATGGACCAGACCGCGCAGCCGGGTGTGATCCGGCGCGTCCAGATCCAGCATATTCTGCGTGAGCGGCTTGATCATGCCAGGCATCCACGGCATCTTTGCCTGCTGCTCCTGGGTCATCGCTTTGAAGCGATCCTTGCCGAAGCGCTCGTCCTTGAGCACTGCCAGCACGTCGTCGTAGCGCGCGACCAGCCAGACCGACTCGCGCCTTGATAGCTGAGCGCGGTAGACCGGAGCTTCCGCTCGTAGCCTGGCAAAGAAGGGAAAGGGATTCGCCTTGAACTGCGGGCTGGCGAGATTAGGCTGGATGATCGGTTGCATGATCTGTTGGGTCATGATGATCTCCGTTAGCTGGAGCGATACCGTGGAGGATCAGCTCAGCAAGAACATCTGGAACGCTGTTCCAGTGGGTTTGTAGATAGGGATCGCCCATCAGCCGCAGCAACAACACTCCCAGTGTCATGCCTGCTATGCCGCGTAGCATAAGCTGCGGATCGATCGTCTGCTCCGCGCCCTGCGTCACCCAGCCCTGGGCATACTTCTCGGCGACCGCAAAGGTCGGGGCGATGACCTGCTGGTAGTAGGTGGCGCGCAGTTCTGGATTGACCAGGATCTCGGAAAGCAGCACATGAAAGACATCGAAGCCAATATCCGTTAGCGACGCGAAGCGCTGGTTGAGGTACATATGCACAAAGCTGGCAAGATCCATCTCCGTCGATTGTGCAAAATGCGACTCGCGCTGCTCGGTCTGATTCAGGCGGTCGAGCAGGCCCAGCAGGAGCGCGCTTTTGTTCTCGAAGTAGTTATAGATCGTGCCGTCCGCTACCCCGGCTACCCTGGCGATGTCCCGAATCGTCGCCCGATGAAACCCTTTCTCGGCAAACACTTCTGCGGCGGCATTCAGAATTTGATGGCGTCGAGCATTGATCAGATAGCTTTGAAGCGGATCGTCGAGTGTCTGCGGCACATACGCCTCCTGAATCTTTATTCACCGGAATGAATGAACGTTCATTCACTCTACTCCTGTGATCGTCTCCTGTCAACAGGTACGCTGTTTCTGTCCTCAACCGCAGCCCACGGGGAAGCGATCGGGCGGCTTTGGTGGCTGCCGATCGCTTCCGTTGGCTGGCGTGCTCAGGATCTCAGTCGATGGTCCAATCCTCCTGCTGCATCACCTGATCCCGCCGAAGCTGATCGCAGATCCGGCGCGGCAGATCGTTGATGCAGTGATAGACCCGACTATCCTCGTACAGCCTGCGCCGTACGAAATACTTGACAATCTCAGCCCGCTCCAAGCCATCCAGAAACTTCAGCACGATCTCGCTGTGGAGCGGATGGCGCGTCTGCCACTGCTCCGCGATCGTCTCCAAGCGCTGCCGTGCTCCGCGCACACCGCCGAGCGAGCGCAGCAGCGATTCGATCCGGCGCGCCTCGTCGGCTCCTGCGCCTACCTGCTGCGTCGCGCCTTTCGGCTGAGGATAGGGCGTCAACCACCGCAGCAGCAGCGCCACATCCTCCGGCGTCCACGTTCGTACACGTGCCGACTGGACCGCCAGGAGCATCCGCTGCGCGATCATCTGTATGGTGTAGAGCGCGCGAGCCTCGCCAGGCGGCGCGTCCCGATGCGGGATCGGCGGCGGCTGCCGCGCCAGGCCGGCGAGTGACGACAGAGTATCAGGCTCTACCGGCAGATGGAGCACCCGCTGACATCCGGCGACGAGCGACTCGGCCTCGGACTCCGGCATGTGCCTCGTGACCACGCCGACCATCCAGGCTGGCGGGAGTTCGCCAAGGCGCATCTGACGGGCAAGCACGGCGGCCAGCAGCAGCCCCGGAAAATCAGGGAAGCCCGGATCTGCTGATTGCACATCCAGCAGGATCACTGCCTGCTGAGCGGGCTGTGGAGGCGCGAGCAGGTGGCGAACAAGCCCGTAGCCGCTGAGCAGCGAGCCCGACACCGCCACCGTAAAGCCGAGCGCAGCCAGCGCATCGCGCTGTTGCAGCAATGCCTTGTCGGGCGCGATCAACACCGCGTAGGGACGCTTCGGACGCTGGCGTCGCGTCATGTGCGATGCCCTCCATGCGTTGCATAGCGCCCGCACCCAATGTCGCTGAGTTGGACCAGGCTCATCGAGCATCCTCGTCGGATGAAGCGGCGCGGCGTGTGCGCCACTCCTGAAGTCGCTCGTAGCCCAGCGGCGTGATCTCCAGCTCCGCAGGCCAGCCGCGCTGCTTCGACGAGATCGTGAGCAAGCCCTGGCGCTCCAGCGCGTGGATTGTGTTATGCGCGACCGACGGCGCGCTCATGCCAAGTGCCCGGTAGATGATGCGCTGCGACGGCGAGTAGTGATGGACGCGCTGATAGGTTTCGATGTAGTCCAGCACCGCTAGACGATCGTAGCGGCGCTGCCGGGGGTGGCTCGGCTGATGGCGGGACTCTGCTTTGGGCATGATCTGCTGCCTTTCGTCAGGCAGCCGTGGCAGGCGGATTGTTGAATACCCGCAGGCATGCTACAATCCGCCCAGTAGAGCGCATGCTCTACTCCCGGCTGCACGCTTATGTGTGTGCTGGTTGATCCTGTGCTTGCTCAAGGGGTTCCAAGCCATGCAGCAAGCACAGGTTTTTTTATTGTAACGAAGTATGTGGCGTTATAGGCCGAATGCTTCGCTTATTTTTTGCCTGCATGATGGTGATCCGCGCACACAGGCCCACGATGATGCGCCCACTTGCGCATCACAACCCTATCGGGAACTCCTTTTGTGCAAAACATACAGATACGCACGGGGTACGAACAGCGTAAAGACTTATATGGGAAACCGCTACTCCCAACCTTGAATCGCATGTATTACCACATCTGAACAAGAAATAGTTAAAAAACACAATCGCTGGTCAGTACCTAACGATCGTGTAGCTACTCGTGTTAAAGGATCGCCGTTCCTCGCAATCAATGACTGAGCAACCCGACAGCGCACGTATGCCGTCGGGAGCATGTGCGACGAACGTTGTCTGTCGGGGTCAGTCACGATCAGGAGCGGTACGGTACAAAGAAGCTGCAGCCGAATCAGCGTCGTAGCGACGCCCAACAAGGGGTTAAGATTGTTATACTACTTTAGCAGACGTTTGTATCGACTTACGATATACGCAGATCAGCAGATCGAGGTGTGACAAGGAGTTGAGATGGAGCAACCATTCTCACGCCCCGTGCCGACGATTGCCCAACTTGTTGACCGCCTCTTCAAAGAGAATCGCCATCCAAGCGGACGAGAGTATAGCTATCGCGAAGTGGCGCTAGCCATGCAGGGCGAGGTTGGGTATAGCAGTTTACAAAAAATTCGTACCGGCGAGAATACCAATCCCACCTATCGCACGCTCCTTGCGTTGTGTATTTTTTTCGGGAAGCCGCCGCTCTATTTCTTCCCCGATCTCTGGGATCACTACGATCCTTCGCTATGGGACGAGTTTTACGCTTCGCTGCCTGAGTAAGGAGGACGGATGAAAAACCCGGCATAGCCAACCCTGCCACGAAAGCCAGGCTGCACAACCAAACGGCCAAGATCGGCCTCGGCATACGCCTCGAATGGGTGAAAGCCGCCGCTCTGCGGTTGCCACGGCTCGATCAGGCTGTACAGGTGTTGCGCCGAGCGCAAGTACAAGCGCGCTCCGGTCCGCTGCTCGTAGCTCGCGATAGCAGCGCGCTGGTTCGGGTCGGTCGGGTCGGCATCGTTTGATGATACGGCGAGCATCGAGCCGGGCGCGCTCCAGTCGTACAGGCGGCGAAACACATGCCGCAGCGAGTCGTCGTCGATGAAATGGGCCACGGCGCTCATGCAGATCCCGACTCGGCGCTGCGCTCCAAAAAAGCGCTCGGCTGCGCCGACGATCGTGTCAATATCCTCGATTCGCGCCTGGACAAACTCAATATGTGGTCGCGCGTCAAGAATCTCACGAGCGTAGGCCACCGCATCGGGATCGAAATCGTCGTAAAGAATTTTGCTTGTTTCGGGAACAGACTCGTGCAGCGAGCCTTCGGTGGGTAATCCGGCTCCCAGATCGATGAAGTGGTCGATCCCGGCCTGTGCCAGGTAGCTTCCCGCATACGTTACAAACCAGCGATTCAGACGTAGCGCCTGCACAACAAACGGCACCAGTTGAGCCATCTGTTCGCCAACCGCTCGATCGATCGGGAAGTTATGTGTGCCGCCGAGCCAGTAATCATAGATGCGCGCGATGCTCGGTTTGTTCGCATCGTAGGACATACCCATCTCCAACCAGATCATCATTCGATCTATGATACCCGGCTGCTCGTTGATCGTGCGTCGAAGCATCTGCATCGCTACTCCTGATTGTATCACTCTTGGAGGAGAACGCGGAATCTGGCAAATCTGCGGAGTAGGTTCGTGCAGATGCAGAGGAAAAGGCTATCGCCGCCTGGAGCAGGTGCGCCGCGCGAAGAGAAGCACGCGCTTGAAGCCTGGAGCAGCCATCGGACAGAACAGGCACCCAGGATGGTGTGCCTGTTCCGTTGCTTGCGCATATTTAGGTGAGCGGCTTTAGCGCCAGAAGTCACCTAAATAATCGTACACGTCGGATGCGTAACGTTGGGGGGTGTTTCCGTCACGACGACATGAACGACATGTCCATTATAATAAACAAGGTCCCGTGTTGCAAGGCACCCGCCTCCCGGCGTGTGTCAGTCGCCCCGCGCACGGACACCAACCGACCGCTGATAGGGTAGAAAAGGGGCCAGCCTGGCCGCTGCGGTGATCGCAGGCACATCGATCATGAGAAGCGAAAAAGGAGAGGAATTGTAGAGTTTGCATGCCCCGGCACACAAAACCCGCTACGTTACGATGCTCGGCCCACCCCCCAGTTGGTCGAGCACCCACGCCAGCGGGTTGTGCCTATCATAAGCCACCCGTTGCGAGTTGTCAACCACTATTTACTTACAGAATTCTTATCAAATGTAACAGCCTACTAAACGCTCCTGAGCGGCTCTAAGAAGCGCGCCGCCGCCATAGACTGTTCGATCGCGTCATCGCAACATAAAAGATGGTACAATCCCCGCTGCATCACTCAGGCGATCGTATGAACATTCTTGTCACCGGTGGCACAGGCTTCCTTGGGCGGCACCTGGCGCTGGCGCTTCTATCACACGGCCATCGCGTCTATCTGCTGGGCCGCAACTTCACCCAGGCTCACGATCTGCTCGCACTGGGCGCGCAGCCAGTGCCGGTCGATCTGCGCGATCGGCGGGCGACCATTGCGGCGTGTGCTGGCATGGAGGCCGTCTTTCACGTCGGCGCGCTCTCGGCACCCTGGGGTCGGCGGGCGGACTTCTTCGCGATCAACGTCGATGGCACCGCCAACGTGATCGCGGGCTGCCGCCAGTCGGGCGTCGCGCGGCTGATCTACGTCTCGTCGCCGAGCGTCGTCTTCGATGGCCGCGACCAGCGCGATCTTGCCGAGTCCGTGCCCTACCCGCGCCGCTTCGCCTCGGTCTACTCATTCACCAAAAAGCTGGGCGAGGATCTGGTCAACCACGCCGCCGCCACCGGCCTATCGACGGTGATCCTGCGGCCAAAAGCGATCTTCGGGCCGGGCGATACCTCGCTGCTGCCGCGCCTGATCGCTGCGGCGCGCGCCGGGCGGCTGCCACAGATCGGCGACGGGCGCAACCTCGTCGATCTGACCTACGTCGACAACGTCGTGTCCGCGCTGCTGCTGGCGCTCGACGCTCCGACGACAGGCCGCACCTACACCATCACCAACGGTGAGCACGTCGCGCTGTGGGCCGTGATTCGGACGGTTTTACGACACCTGAATCTCTCCACCGAGCTACGCCGCGTGCCGCTGAAGCTCGCGCTGGCTGCGGCGGCGATCATGGAGGCGCGAGCGGCGATCACTGGCCGCGAGCCGCTGCTGACGCGCTACTCCGCCGCGATCCTGGCGCGAACGCAGACCTACGACATCGGCGCGGCGCGGCGCGACCTCCGCTACACGCCGCAGGTTTCGGTCGCGGCAGGCATCCGACGCACGCTGGCCGCGCTGAGCACACCCGAAATGAAGCTTGCCGATGGCTGATCGCCCGCCACAGCTTGAGTGCCATGTGCTCGACACGGGCTACTGTCTCGCGCACGAGCGGCATGTGCTGCGCGGCGGCGCCCGCCGAACGATCGACTGTCACTCGATCGCGGCGCTGCTGCGCCACCCGCAGCACGGCTGGCTGCTCTGGGATACCGGCTACGCGCCGCGTATGCTGGACGTGACACAGCGCTGGCCGTTCTGGCTCTACCGCCGCGCCACACCGCTGCGCCTTCAGCCGGATCTAGCTGTTGTCGCGCAGCTTGGCCGCTTTGGCTTGACGCCCGCCGACGTGCGCACGATCGTCGTCTCGCACTTTCACGCCGACCACATCGCCGGGCTGCGCGACTTCCCTGCGGCGCGCTTCGTCGCCACGCGCGCGGCCTATGCCGACGTGAGCGGACGCGATGGCTTGAGCGCATTGCGCCGCGCGTTCATTCCCGCGCTGCTGCCGGAAGATTTCGCGCAGCGCGCCGAGCTGCTGCCAGCGTTCAGCGGCCCCGCGCTGCCGGGCCTGGGCGCAACCCACGATCTGCTGGGCGATGGCTCGCTGCGGCTGGTCGAGCTGCCGGGCCACGCCCGTGGGCAGATCGGGCTTCTGGCACAGACCGATCGCGGCCCGATCTTCTTCGCCGCCGATGGCTGCTGGCACGCTCGGTCGATCCGCGAGCGCCGCCCGCCAAGTCGGCTGACCTACCTGTTCGTCGACAATCCGCGCGCCGTCCGCACGACGATCGACGCCCTGCACACGTTTTCGATCGCCTGCCCGGATGTGCGGATCGTGCCGAGCCATTGCCCTGAGGCATTCGCCCGCGAGGTCGCACGATGATCGCGGGGCTGCCGCTGATCGTCAGCCATTTCGCGCGCGCTCGATGGCGCTGGCATGTGCTGCGCGGCGATCGGCTGCGGCGTTTTCAGGAGCGACGTGCCCGGCGCATCGTGCGGCACGCCAACCGGCACGCGCCGTTCTATCGCAATCACTGGCAGGGCCACGACCGCGACAACTGGCGCGCGCTGCCGACCGTCGACAAGCGGCTGATGATGGACCACTTCGACACATTCAACACCCGTGGCCTCAGCGGCGAGCGCGCGATGCAGATCGCGCTGGCGGCGGAGCAGAGCCGCGACTTCGCGCCCACGCTGGAGGGCTTCACGGTCGGGCTATCGTCGGGCACCTCAGGACATCGCGGCCTGTTCGTGGCAGGGCCGTGGGAGCAGGCGGCGTGGGCCGGGACGATCCTGGCGCGCACGCTGCACGATCTCCGGCGGCGCTACCGGGTAGCATTCTTTCTGCGCTCCAACAGCAACCTCTACGAGCGCGCGGGCGGTACCTTGATCCAGTTCCGCTACTTCGATCTGATGCTGCCGCTAGCCGAGGCCGTCGCCGCGCTGAATACGTACCAGCCGCAGATCGTGATCGGGCCGCCGTCGCTGCTGGGCATGCTTGCCGGGGAGCGCGAGCGCGGCAGGCTGCGGATCGCGCCGGAGCGGCTGATCTCGGTCGCCGAGGTGCTGGAGCCGCAGGATCGCGAGCGGCTGGCGGCGATCTTTGGCGCGCCCGTGCATCAGGTCTATCAATGCACCGAGGGATTGCTGGCGCTAAGCTGCGCCCAGGGCGCGCTGCACGTACAGGAGGACATCGTCGCGCTGCAATACGAGCCGCTGGACGGCGCGCGCGTCACGCCGATCGTCACGGATCTCTGGCGCACCACCCAGCCGATCATCCGCTATCGCCTCAACGACGTACTTCAGCTTGAGGCGCAGCCCTGCGCCTGCGGCTCGCCCTGGCAGGTGATCGGCGCGATCGAGGGCCGCAGCGACGACGTGTGCTACTTCGAGGCGCGCACGGGCGGCCTGCGGCCTTTCTTTCCCGACACGATCCGGCGCATGATCCTGCTCGCCAGCCCGGCGATCGTCGAGTATCAGGCCGTGCAGGAGCGGCCCGGCCAGCTTCGGATCACGCTCGATCTCGCGCCGGACGTGCCATTCGCTGCGGTCACTGCGGCGGTGCGGGCCAGCGTGGACGCTACGGTCGCGCAGTACGATTGTCATCGCGCCGACGTGACGATCGAGCCTGGCGTACACATAGCCGCCGCTGGTATCAAACGGCGGAGAGTGCGGCGCATCGACGCATAACTCCTTCGTGTGAGCTTCCACGTACAGGAATTGGCAGCCTCAGCCGTGGAATGAACAGCCGCATTGGGACTAGAGTGGACTCCATACATCAGCAGAATGATCGGATCACGAAGATGCTTCCAGTAACTATTGCGGGCCTCGGCTGGTACCTGCCTGAGCAGCGTATCACGAACGACTATTTCGCGGCGCAGTTGGACGTATCCGCCGGTTGGATCGAGCGCGCGACCGGCGTACGCGAGCGGCGCTACGCATCGGCGGGCGAGACTTCGGCGGGGATGGCGGCGGCGGCGGCGCGGATGGCCCTGGCGAGCGCTGGTATCCACCCCGACGATCTCGACGCGATCGTCGGCGCGTCGGCTGCGCCACAGCAGGCCGTGCCCTGCACCGCTGCGCTGATTCAACACGCGCTAGGCGCGCCCGACGGCGGGAGCGTCTGCTGGGACGTGAACGCAACCTGCCTGAGCTTTCTGTTTGCGCTTCAGTCGGCGGCGCATCTCGTCGCGGCGGGCGTCTACCGCACGATCCTGATCTGTAGCAGCGAGATCACCTCGCCCTCGCTCAACCCCAACGATCGCGAGACGCGCGCGCTCTTCGGCGACGGGGCGGCAGCGGCGATCATCACCCGGTCGGGCGCGGACGATCCCGGCGCGATCTGGCACACGCAGTTCGCCACATTCAGCAGCGGCGCGCATCTGACCGAGGCGCTGGGCGGCGGCACGCTGCACCATCCCGCCGATCCCGCGACGACCCGCGAGCACAACAGCTTTCGGATGCAGGGCATGGCGGTCTTCAAGTTTGCCACGCGGCAGAGCGCGCCGTTTCTCGATCGCTTCTTCCAAACGCTTGGCTGGGAGCGCAGCACGATCGATCTGGTCGTGCCGCATCAGGCCAGCCGCCACGCCATCGATCAGCTCGCCGATCGGCTTGGATTCAGGCGCGAGCAGATCTACAGCAACCTGGCCGAGCGCGGCAACTGCGTCGGCGCGTCGATCCCGCTGGCGCTGGCCGAGGCCGTCGCAGCCGGGCGCATCCGGCGCGGCGATCGGGTGCTGCTGGTCGGCACCGGAGCCGGGCTGACTCTCGGCGGCATGGCGCTGACGTTTTGAGGCGAGTTTCAAGTTTCAAGTTGAGAGAGTCAGTGGTCGGCAATGCTATGCACAGCCGTGATGATGCTTTGCACAGCCGT
>DASUTC010000287.1 GCA_036374795.1 Herpetosiphonaceae bacterium | reverse complement strand
GGCGTTCAGCGGTATGGGCGCGGCCTACCAGGGCGACGAGGAAGCCCGCCCCGACGATCAGACCAGCGAGCGCGATTGCGTCAGCCCGATTGCCGAGCATTTTCTGCGCAGCGTTGCCACGCTGCCCGCCATACGCGGCAAGGTGCTGATGACAACCCGGCTGCGTCCGCGTGTGCTTGAGAGCCACGGCGGAATGCTGCAAGGCTGCCGCGAGCGGGAGCTAACGGCGATGGAGCGTGCCGATGCCGTCGCTTTCTTCCGCGCTCAGGGCATTCGCGGCACCCGCGCCGAGATCGAGCAGGCATGCGAGCGCTACGGCTATCACCCGCTGAGCCTGCGCCTGCTGGCCGGCCTTGTCGTCAACGATTTCCAGCAGCCCGGCGATATTGCCGCCGCCCAACGCCTTGACGTAAGCGGCGATCTCAAGCAGCGCCAGCATCATGTGCTGGAGCAGGCGTACAGCAGCCTGACGCCACAGCGCCGAAAGCTGCTGAGCCGGATTGCATGTTTTCGCGGAGCGATGGAATACAAAGCTCTGCACGTTCTGGCAGCCGAGAATGATCACGGATTTGACGACGACCTTCATAATCTCATCGCTCGTGGTCTGTTGCAGCGCGATCAGCAGAAAAATCTCTTTGACTTGCACCCAATCGTGCGGCGCTACGCCTACGATCGGCTGAATAATGATGAACGTATTGCAACGCATAACCAATTACAAGATCACTTTGCAGCGATACCATTACCAGAGCGAGTACAACGGCTTGAGGAACTTTCGCCAGTAATCGAGCTATATCATCACATGGTACAGGCAAGGCAGTATGATGCAGCTTGTGATCTGTTTTATAAACAGATCAACCGAGCTACTTTCTATCAATTTGGTGCATATCAGTTACGGATTGAACTACTGCGCAGATTATTTCCTGATGGCGAGGATTCGCTTCCACGTGTGAGGCGCAAGAGCGATCAGGCGTGGGCGTTGAACGAATTGGGGAATAGTTATGCCCTGATAGGACAATCCCATCATGCAATTCCACTTTCTAAGAAGCAGATCGCGATTCGTGACAAGCAAGGGCGAAAGAGGAATCTTGTTGTTGGTCTTACTAACTTGGCTGATGATCAGTTGAAGATCGGTGCATTTCGTGAGGCAGAAGTGAATCTGCGACGTAGTATTACCTTAAGTCAGGAGATCAAGGATAAATTTGGTGAAGCAGTTGGGTATCAGTATTTAGGACGATTATCAGCTTACCGGGGTACTTGGAAAGCTGCAAAAGGTGAGTTCGATATGGCTTTGCGAGGCTTTGAGACGCGCCAAGAACCTCAATCCCTTTGCATTGTTTGGGCTTACCGTGCTCAAATGGCTTTGTTAATAAATGACCTTGAAACTGCTCTTTGTGCATCACAACATGCACTAGAACTCGCTAATGAAACAGCCAAGACTTTGTATCCTTCCGAACGCGACTATATCCGTGCCTACTGGCTACTCGGTGCGGCACATCGGGTCAATGGTAATTTTTCAGAAGCCGATCAACACCTAACTGAGGCATTGACTCGTTGCCGAACCATCAACCTTGTAGAAACTGAGGCCGACATTCTCCTCGAACTCGCCAAGCTGCGAACGGCGCAGGAGCACCGTGAGGAAGCACTGAGTCTCGCTAACGAGGCGCTGATGATCACTGAGCGGAGCGGCTACGTGCTGCAAGGCGCGGATGTCAATCTGTTCCTGGCACAGATGGCGCCAGAGGCGGGCGACAGGACAACGGCGCTCAATCACGCCCACGAGGCGCGCAGGCTGGCGACGTGCGACGGGCCGCCGGACTACACGTACAAGGTCGCGTATGAGGAGGCGGGCAGGCTGCTGGCGCAGCTTGGCGATGGGGAGTGAAGCCCTCACCCCGGCGCTTGCGCGCCATCCCTCTCCCATCGCCTGCGGCATAGGAGAGGGGATGAGTGTGAGCCACCCCCTCTCCTGTTGTCGCCTATTGCTGCCGGAGAAGGCACAAGCGTGCGGGCTGGTAGGTTCCCCCTCGCCTGCCGCAGCGGAGAGGGGGCAGGGGGTGAGGGCCTCACAGGGCGCAACACATGAAGATCAAGCAGTTGAGCGGTGGCTCAGGGAGCGCGGTGCCCGCGAGCGGATCGTGCTGGCGACCAAGTGCGGCGGTGCGATGGGCACGGGGCCGAACGACCAGGGCCTCAGCCGCAAGCATATCATCGGCGCGAGCAAGCCGGAGCAGCTTGAGGATAGTTTGCGCGGCGTCGATCTAACGCTGGACGACGACGATCTGCGCGCCTGCGACGATGTGTGGTACGCCTTGCCCCGCGAGCGCGATCCGCTCATCGCCCGGCGGTAGTTCGGCGTGCATCGATGCGTTTCCGTTGGGGCGTGATATATCGCGGCATCGCCCTACACCTGCACCGGAGCCGCCGTGCGTCGCACGCGCAGCAGATGAAGCGCCGCCATCACAACCAGCAGCGACAGCCCGACCGCATCGAAGCGCAGATCGGCGTAGAGCAGCGCCAGACCGCCCAGGCCCGCCAGCGCCCGCTCCACGATATTGGCCTGCCGCACGAAGTAGCCGCCGAAGGCCACCGCCAGCCCCGCCACCGCAAGACAGGCCGTGAAGAAGGTCCAGCCGATCACCGACGCATCGCCGATCATCAGCAGGCTCGCGCCCTCAGGGCTGAGCGTGATCATAAACGGCACCAGAAACGCGGGCAGACAATACTTCCAGGCCAGCATCGTCGTCCTGAACGGATTGCCGCCGGTCAGCGCGGCTGCGGCGAAGGGCGCGAGCGCAGTGGGCGGCGACACATCCGCCAGCACCGCGTAGTAGAAGATGAACATATGCGCCGCCGCCTCGTTGACCCCGACGCTCGTCAGCGCGGGCACGATCATCACCGCCGCGATGATGTACGAGGCCGTGACCGGCACCGCAAGCCCAAGCACCCACACGGCCAGCGCCGCGTACAGGATCGTCAGGAAGAGATAGCCCGCCGACAGATCGACGATGATGCCGGAGATCTTAATCCCCAGCCCGGTCAGCGTCACCACCGACACAATCACCCCGGCGGTCGCGGTCGTCGCGGCGATCGACAGCACGCCTTTGCCGCCCGCCTCAAGCGCTTGCAGCAGGCGGCTCTGCTCCTGACCGCCCGCCGTCGCCAGCACGCCGATCGCGCCGACGCCGATCGCGTGCTGTCCCGCCACGCTCGTCTCCAGCGCATCCCTGCGGCTGAGCCGCGAGCGAATCACCTGAAGCGTCGAGACGACCGCCGCCGCGATCACGCCCCAAAAGGCAACCGTCGAGAGGCGCTGCGCGGGCACGCCCAGCAGCGGCAGCGCGCCGAACATCTGAAGCAGGTACAGCGCCGCTGCCACCGCGCCGCCCGCCGCCAGCGCCCGCAGCGACGTCAGGCGCGTCTCCGGCTGCAAAAAGCTCAGCGCAAACGCGACCACGATCGACCAGAAGACCGCCATAAACGGCGTCATGCCGATCGCCATTAGCACCACGATCGTAAAGAGCGAGCTGAAATGGTAGCCGTACTTGCGCGTCAGCTCCCACAGCGACAGCGACTCGAACGGCACCGGCTGCGTATGCATCCGCCGCGAGTCGGCCTCGATCATCAGCAGACACGAGAGATAGTACAGCACCGTCGGGATCGTCGCGAAGATCAGCACGCGCAGGTAGGAGACTTCGAGATACTCCGCGATCAGAAAGGCTGCCGCGCCCAGCGTCGGCGGTGAGAGCAGCGCGCCGATGCCTGCCGCCGAGAGGATGCCGCCCGCCGTGTTGCGGTCGTAGCCCGCCTTGCGCAGCATCGGCCACGCCAGCGAGCCGAGCGTTACCGTGGTTGCCACGCCGCTGCCGGAAACCGTGCCGAGCAAAAATCCGGCGGCTGTCACCGTGCGTCCCGGCCCTGCGCCGCTGCGCGACTTACCGAGCGCCGCAAACGACCAGTCGAGGAAGAATTTGCCGGCGCCGCTGTACTCAAGCACCGCGCCGTAGATCGTGAAGAGCACGATAAAGGTTGCCGCCACGTCGAGCGGCACGCCGAAGACGCCCTCAAGCGTCAGGTAGTTCTTGCCGATGATCCGCGCGATCGTCTGGCCGCGATGCTGGAACGGCGGCGGAAACGATCTGCCGAAGTAGGCGTACAGCAGAAAGATGATCGCCGTCGCGGGCAAGATCCAGCCCGTGGTGCGGCGCGTCGCCTCAAGAACCAGCAGGATCAGGATGCCGCCCATCCAGATCTCCATCGGCGTGGGATTGACCGTGCGCTGGAGCGCCGCCTCGTAGTTCAGGATCAAAAAGGTCAGGCTTGCTACTGCCAGCAGCGCCAGCACGCCGTCGAGCACGGCAAAGCCTCTGGGCGCGCGCTTGAAGGTCGGGTAGAAGATGAACGAGAGCACCAGCGCGAGCATCAAGAAGCTGGCGCGATAGACCTGCGTGGTAATGTTGAACTGGGTCCAGTAGAGCGCATAGACCGACAGCCCCGCCGCCAAAATTCCGGCCAGCACACGCCACGCCCCGCCGATCTGGCGCGTCTGTGACTCGCTCTCGAACTCTTCGATGATCTGGCTTACCTTTTCTTCGCTGATCGGCTCGATCACATCGGCGGGATCGGACGCAGCAGGATCATAGACCTTTGTCATGGAGGCGCATCCTTCCAGGCTCAAATCGGGGGCTTCTGCCGGGCGGGGCACGCCCTGCGAGGCGCTGCGGCATCTCGTCTCAGGCGTGCCCAACCAACGGCGCGGGCGGCGACCTGAGCGCTACGGCTTGTACACACCTTTCTCCTGATAGAACTTGATCGCGCCGGGATGCAGCGGGATCGACGAGCCGACCGCCGCAGCCTCCAGCGCCAGCTTCTTCGCTTCGGGATGGCTGGTCTGCACGTCGGCCAGGTTGTCGAAGAGCGTCTTGACGATGTCGTACGCGAGCTGCTCGTTCATGCTGGCGTTGGCGAACAAAATGTTGCCGATGCCGATGCCGGGCACGTCCTGATCGAAGCCCGCGTAGGTGCCTGCGGGCAGCGCGAAGCTGGTATAGACTGGGCCGTACTTGTCGGTCAGCGACTTGACATATTGCTCGGTGGGAATGAACGCGACCTTGACGTTGGGCGTGTTCACCAGGTCCGTTACCGCGCCCGTGGGCAGGCCGCCGATCCAGAAGAACGCATCGATCTTGCCGTCCTTCATCGCCGCAACGGAGTCGGCGACGCTGAGGTTTTCGCGGGTGATGTCGCCCTTGGGATTGAGCCCGGCAGCCTCCAGAATGCGGTCGGCTGCGCCTTCGGTGCTGCTGCCCGCCGAGCCGACCGATACGGTCTTGCCCTTCATGTCTTCTACGGTGCTGATCCCGGTGCCGTCGCGCGCCACGACATGCACGAAGCTCTGGTAGAGCACGATCAGCGTACACGCCGGGATCGGGCCGGTGTCGGTGTACGCGCCCTGGCCGAGCAGCGCATCGTAGGCCGAGTCCACCGTAGATAGGCCGAGGTCGGCATCGCCCGCCTTGATCAGCTTCATGTTATCGACCGAGCCGCCAGTCTCCTCGACCGTCACCTGCGCCTTGGGCAGCTTGGCCGTGAGCACGCGGGCGATACCGCCGCCGTAGGGGAAGAACACGCCGCCGGTGTTGCCCGTGCCGATCACCAGGATCGGCGGGTCGGGCGCGGGCGCGCTTGCGGCTTCGGGCGTGCATGGGCCTTGGCCTGCCGCGCCTGCGGCTGGGGCAGTTGTAGCGCTCTGTGTGGCTGTCGTCTGGGTGGCCGCGCTGCTGGTTGCGGCGGCGGGGCTGGCGGTCGTTCCGGTTGAGGTTTCGCCTGCGGGCGTGCCGCAGGCGGCGAGTACGAGCATCAGGAGTCCGCAGATCAGCGTGGTCAGACGTGAAACCATAATGGTTCCTCCTTCCATTGCCAGCAAACGATGTGGGCGTTCGGATGTGGCGCTAGCATAGCATAGGCGAGCAACTCGACCGGCAGGCGCGGTCGGTGGGCAAGCTTTCGGCAGAGCGGTATAATGGCGCTGAAAAATAGCGGATCTGCCTTCCAGGCTCAGTCAGGGCGATCGCGGCCCAGGTGTTCTTGTGTGCGTTCGTAGGCTTCCGGTCCTGTCTCGGAGTATCGCTTCTGCTTGCACCCCGGAGAGGAAACTTATATGGCTGTGGTAGCCGCAAAAGGCCCCGAAATGAGCCAGCAGCGCATCAGCGTGGTCGTCGCCGACGATCATCCGGTCGTCCGCTCTGGAATCGTGTACGAGCTGTCGCGACAGCCGGATATCCAGGTGCTTGGCGCGGCTGAGAATGGAGATATGGCCCTTCATCTTGCCCGGACGCTCCAGCCGCAGGTGCTTGTGCTGGACTTGAGCATGCCGGGGCTGCGCACGGTCGATGTGGTCCGTCAGACGCGCGCGCTGCCCTCTCCGCCGCGCATCTTGATCTTGACGGCGCACAGCGAGATCGAGGCGGTGCTGGCGCTATTAAATATTGGCGTCACCGGCTATCTGCTCAAAGACGAAGATCCGGAGATGATCTCAGCCGCCGTGCGCAGCGTGGCCCACGGCGAGCGCAGCTTGAGCCCCGCTATCGCCGCCGGTGTGGTGGATCATACCCTCTCCGCCGCGACATCGCCCACACTGGCACTCTCCGCCCGTGAGCTGGAGGTGCTGCGGGTGCTGGCGCAGGCCAAGAGCAACCACGAGATCGCTCTGGCGCTCGACATGAGCGAGCGCACGGTACGCTACTACCTGCGCAACATCTACGACAAGCTGCACGTGTCGGGTCGCAGCGAGGCGCTGGCCTGGGCCATTCATCACGGCCTCGATAAGCGCTAAGCCGCAGAGCAGGGAACAGGCGAACAAGGGATACGCCTTTGGTTGTTCCCTTGTTCGCTTGTTCTTTCGTAGATTGCCAAAAGTGGCAAATAACATTGCCTTGAATGACAGTGACAGCCGCAGACGATAATGCTAGGCTACTGGTAAACCAAATTTAACCTTTTGCCCTGTCGTAGTCCCCCCTACCGGCAGCCTTTAGTTTGTGCCCAACCATTCCCAGCCAGCTTGTCGGCCTGTTCGCCTGGATTGCGCTACCAAGGAGGTGCGATGCCGGAGCATCGGCTGGGAACCGCCACCTACGCTCGCGCATCGGGATCGGACATCTTCATTGGGGAGACTTGGTATGTTTTCTAAACGGCTCAGCATGCTTGCCCTGTTGGTCATGATGATCGCGCTCGCCAGCCTTCCACGCGCTGCATTCGCAGGCGGTGGCCCCGACAAGCCCAGCGAAGTCAACAATATTGTTCCCGAGGGCCTGATCACGCCAGACCTGTACGAGAAGGAGCAGCAGCGCTCGCACGAGCGCAAGATGCGCGAGGCCGAGGCCCGCAAGGCGCGCGGCGATGTCACCGCTCAGGCCGTTGTTCTGTCGGTGCCGGGCGTGAGCCAGCATCCCTGCGGCGCGTACTGCGCGCAGGCTGCCACACAGTCGGTCTTCTACTACAAGGGCCAGTACGGCTACTCGCTCGACCAGATCCGCTCGTGGGAGAATCCCGGCAACGTCGGATGCAGCAATCCCTACGGCACGTGTCTGCTCCCGATCCGCGATACGCTCAACGCGCGCACGCCCGGCCTGCCCTGGGCCGGCTTCTACGAGGCCATTCGCCTCAACCACGACTCGCTGTACTGGGCGGCGAAGGATCTGGAAGCCAAGACCAAGAACACGGTCGGCACCTATCGCATGCCGCTGATCGCGCTGGTCAACCCGAACCCGCCGGACGGCACGCCCTACTGCCTCCCCGGCTGGTGCGGCGGCAGCACCAGCGTCGGCCACTATCTGACGATCAACGGCTACGACGGCGTCTACAACGGCACGGACGCCTCGGCCAGGATCTACTACCGCGATAGCTGGTACAATCCTGCCGATCAGCACTGGGCAAATACCAACAACTTTGCCGATGCGATCTACTACAAGGATGGCAGCGGAAGCTGCACCACCGCCCGCTACAACCTGATCTGGTAGTCTCCAGATGTGTGCGCCAGGGAGGAGTCGCTGGCTCTTCCCTGGTTTTCCTTTTTACTGAGCATTAGAAGAAAAACTCTATGATGCCTACAACCATGCTGCGCTCCGCGCTTGCCGGTTTCCTCGTGGCGATGCTCTTCGGCGGCTGTACCGCAGCTAACCCGCCGGTGCCCAAAGCTGCCGTGACCTCGCCCACCACCAGCGCTGTCAGCGCCGATAGCGTGTCGCCTGGGCAGCAGCCGCTGAATGTCATTCCCGTCAGCGGCAAGCCCTATCGCACCCTGGCGCTAAAGCCGACGACCGGCTACTCCGGCGTAGTGGTTGCCGACGATGGTCGGATCTATCTCTCGTGTGGCGTGCAGAAGCAGAGCGAGGCGACGGGAGTCTGCATGATCGATCCCGCGACCGGCAGCGAGACATTCCTGGTCGATCCTCGCGCCGACAACGCGAGGCTAGGCAGCGTCGCTGGCAATGGCGCGTGGGCCGTGTATAGCCGCCTGGATACTCCGCAGCGCGTCATGGCGATCAACACCGTGACGAAGGAGAAGGTTCAGGCTGGCACGATCAGCGCGGGCACAACCGGCAATCCGGTGGGGCTGGCCTTCGCAATCTCCGGCTCGCAGATCGTCTGGGTGGATGAGGCCGAGACGGCAGATAAGCGACGAGTCGAGACGGTGATGCTTTTCGATCTCGAAGCGCGGACCAATCGCGCGCTGACCACGCTGGAGCCTGCGTTCGTCGTCGATCAGATCGATTTCGACGGCGCGACGATTGTTTGGAGCCAGGTCGATACCAGCGATATGGCGAATGTCACCAGCAACGTCTATGCCTATGATCTCGCATCCGACAAGCTGCAAGCGCTCTCGACCAACGGCCGCGCCTCGATGCCGCAGGTCCACGATCGCTACGTCGTCTGGAAAACCACGGCGACGCGCTTTGCCTACGGCAGCGTGTATCTCCACGATCTCACGACCGGCTCCGGCAAAGAGGTTGCGAAGGCCGATCCCAACGCCAGCCCCGTCCCGCTGGGCTACGATATGCCGAGCATCGGCGGCAAGGGCGTTACCTGGATCTCTTCGCGCAACGAGCGGATCGAGCTGTATCATCCCGACACAGGCCGCGTCGAGGCGCTCGATCAGGGCGGCGGCAGGGCCTTCACCGCCGGGCACTACCTGATCTGGGTCAACGACTCGGTGGCGCAAAAAGGCGACTGGCACCTGCTCTGGAGCGATCTGTCGGCGCCCGCACGTGCCGCGACTGTCCCATCGGGCGCGGGCGGCTGGTACAATCAGAGGCATGCACAGATCCGATTTTGATATTCACGCGGCCATGCAGGCGCTTCATGCGACCATGCCCGACTATCCCGCGCCGCTGATCGATGGGACGAACGCCAATAGCCAGACGCCCTTTCGCATCCTGATCGCGACGATCCTCAGCTTACGCACCAAGGACACGCTGACGGCGGTCGTCGCGCCGCGTCTCTTCGCCGCCGCCGATACGCCGGAGACGATGCTGGCGCTGCGCGAGGAGCAGATCGCCGAGCTGATCTATCCCGTGGGCTTTTATCGCACCAAGGCCCGCTCGATCCGCGAGGTCTGCGCGCTGCTGCTGGCGCACCACGGCGGCAAGGTGCCCGCCGATCTGGATGCTCTGCTGGCGCTGCCGGGCGTGGGCCGTAAGACGGCCAATCTGGTGCTGACGATGGGCTTCGATCTGCCGGGCATCTGCGTGGACACGCATGTGCATCGGATCACCAATCGCTGGGGCTATATCCAGACCAAAACACCGGAGGAGACAGAGTTCGCGCTGCGCGACACGCTGCCGCCTGAGCACTGGACGGCGATCAATGGCCTGCTCGTGACGCTCGGCCAGAACATCTGCCATCCGACATCGCCCCGCTGTAGCATCTGTCCGGTCGCGGCGTACTGTGCCCGCGTCGGCGTTACCCGTAGCCGCTAGCCTGTTCTAGCGCGCCCGCAGCGCGTTCAAGATCACCGCGACATCGATCGCCTCTTGCAGCAGCGCGCCGATGGTCGGCGGGATCAGCCCAAAGCTGGCGACGACCATGCAGGCAAAGCTCAGGCCAAGCCCGACGTAGATGCTTTGTTTGGCGATCCGCAGCATGCGCTGCCCGATCGCAACCGCATCGCCGACCTTGGTCACGTCATCGACCAGCAGCACGATGTCGGCGGCTTCGGCGGAGATGCCCGTGCCGTGCGCGCCCAGCGCCACGCCGACGGTCGCTGTCGCCAGCGCGGGCGCGTCGTTGATGCCGTCGCCGACCATCACAATCAGCGCGCTGCGCTGCTTGAGCGCTTCGAGCGCCGCGACCTTATCCTGAGGCAGCAGGTTCGCCTGGCTCTGATCGATGCCCGCCGCGCGCGCGATGACCTCGGCGTTCTCAACGTGATCGCCGGTCAGCATCACGGTGCGCCGCACGCCCAGCTCGCGCAGCCGATGCATCAATTCGGGAACGCCGGGCCGGATCTGATCGTTGAACTGGATCGCGCCCGC
Source organism: Herpetosiphonaceae bacterium (assembly GCA_036374795.1). Classification (NCBI taxonomy): domain Bacteria; kingdom Bacillati; phylum Chloroflexota; class Chloroflexia; order Herpetosiphonales; family Herpetosiphonaceae; species Herpetosiphonaceae bacterium. The sequence continues at coordinate 43,219 of DASUTC010000287.1, read as the reverse complement.
TGGCTGCCGGTCGATCGCGATCAGCGCGGTCAGGCCATGACCGAAACCCGCCTTATCGCTCGCTCGAAGCTCGCCAGTACCCAGCCGCTCCGCCAGAAAGCGCGGCGAACCGACCATCACGTGCTGCCCTTCGATCTCGCCCTCCACGCCGCGCCCCGGCGTCTCGCGGAAGTTGGTCGGCAGTGCCAGCGACCCGCACTGCTCCTGCGCGGTCTGCGCCAGTATCCGCCCCAGCACATGCGACGAGAGCTGTTCGACGCTGCCCGCCTTGTAGAGCAGCCCATCCGGCGCTACGCCGTTGAAGGGTACCACGCGCTCGATGACCGGCGTGCCATAGGTGAGCGTGCCGGTTTTGTCGAAGACGACTGTTCGCGCCTGGCCGATCTGCTCGATCGCCACGCCGCCCTTGACGATGATCCCGGCCTCTGCCGCGCGGTTAATGCCGCCGATGATCGCGATCGGTGTCGCCAGGATCAGCGGGCAGGGCGTGGCGACGACCAATACCGATAGAATCGTGCGGGGATCGCCGGTCAGCGCCCAGGCGACGCCGCACATCGCCAGGGTCAGCGGCGTAAACCAGACCGCGTATCGGTCGGCGAGGCGCTGAATCGCCGGTTTTTCCTCCTGTGCCTTTCGCACGAGCTGGACGATTTTGGCGTACTGGCTTTCCTCGCTGAGCTTGTCGGCGCGCATCTCGAACGCGCTGCCCACGTTGACGCTGCCGCTCAGCAGCCGATCGCCCGGTTGCTTGCCCTCCGCCAGCGCCTCGCCCGTCAGCGCCGCCTCGTCGATGTCGGCGCGCTCCGAGAGCAGCGACCCGTCGACCGGGATCAGATCGCCGGGCCGTACGATCAGTGTATCGCCGACGCACACCTCGGCTACGTCGATCTCCTGCAAGCCCTCGTCGGTTTTGCGCGTAGCCACACGCGGCGCGCGCGCCAGCAGCCGATCCAGTGAGGACGACGCGCGGCGCAGCGCGTAGTTTTCGAGTGCCTCGCCGCCGCTCTGCATCAGCACGATCACGATGCCCGCGAAATATTCGCCCATCACCACGGCGGTGCTGATCGCCAGCATCGCTACGACATCGGAGGCAAACTGCCCGCGCAGCATACCCCGCAGCGTCTCCCAGACCAGCGGCGCGCCGCCGAGCGCTAGCGTAGCCATCCAGATCCAGCTGGCGATCTGCGGCTGTCCAACGCCCCAGCGCGCGATCACGCCGCCCAGCAGGCCGAGCAGCGCGATGAACGGGATCGGGTTGTCGCGCATGAATGTGCGTAGTTTATGGTGCATAACAGTATCTAATTGAAAGTGATAATTATTCTCATTTATTGAGTATAGCACAGGTTATCAGGTCGGTCTATGGTCTACCCTCCGCGCTGGCCGTCACCAGCGGCTATCCTGATCACCCAGGCATGCAGGCAATCCATTGCTGCCCGTCGCCGTCCTCGCGGTAGAACCAATTAGCGCCTGCCGCCCGCTCACCGCGTAAATAGGCCAGCACGGGCGTTTGGATGCCGGACCAGCCGCCGTTCGACTGTAGCCTGCTGATGCCCTCCGTCAGGGGCACGAGTTCGACGCCAAGCACCTCGGCATCGGGATCGCAGCTCGCGAGTTCCCCGTGCCATCTTTCAGCCTCAAAGATAAAGGCAATGCTCTGGGCACGCTGCGCCGGGCGGTCAATGTGAGACAAACACGCGAGGTGCGAGAGCGCATCGACATGCACGCCCGCCTCCTCCGCAACTTCGCGGATCAGGGCCTCGGTGACGAGCTCGCCCGCCTCAACCAGGCCACCGGGCAGCACCCAGTACGGGGGTAGATCAGCGCGATGCTGCTGCTGGACCAGCACAATCTTGTCCGCATCACGGATGATAGCAAGGGCGATCAGATCGATGGCAACGTGGTCTGACGTATGTCGCATGATTGTTCCTTTCGTAGATACGCCAATGATACAACCACCTTTGCTCGCCAACAGGATCGCCATGTACAACGTGCGTGCCAACAAGCGCATGCTAGACGCTCAGGGCTTGTCCGGCGGAAACGGGTTGATACCGCCGGATGGAGATTTGATCACAAGCGGCGGCGGGGCGATGCTGCACCAAAACTGATAGCCTGACCAAGCCGTTCATGTATAATGGATCAAGTCCAGGTGATGGGGGTAGAGCAATGAAAGACTTTACACGAATTACATTTAACCCTGAGGTGATGGGTGGAAAGCCCTGTGTCCGTGGGCTACGAATCACGGTCGGTACGGTTGTCGGTCTGGTCGCGGCTGGTTACTCGACGGAAGATATTTTGCGTGCTTACCCGTATCTGGAGGTGGAGGATGTGCGTGAAGCGCTGGCATATGCAGCCTGGCGCGTCGAGGAACTTGATGTACCCCTGAGTTCTGCTGCATGAAACTCCTCATTGATATGAATCTGCCGCCCGCTTGGGTAGAGTGGTTAGAACGATCGGGATGGCATACCGCTCATTGGTCAAGCATTGGCGATCCGCGAGCAACTGATCGCGTGCTCATGGATTATGCAAGACTAAACGGCTATGTTATCATCACACACGATCTTGATTTTGGCACAATTCTCGCCGTCACACGAGCCGAAGGACCGAGTGTGCTGCAAATCCGTACCCAAGATTTGCTTTCCACGCATGTCCAGACCCTTATCGTCGCGGCTCTCCACCAATTTGCTGAACTCCTAGAAACAGGTGCGCTGATTACGATCGACGAGCATACATCCCGCGCACGAATTCTGCCGATCCGCCGTTGAGCAAACCTTGAGCGGACACCGATAGCCCAACATACACACCCCGGCCAGGCAGTGCTGACCGGGGTACTTCGCGCTTCGAGATGCTCGCTTAGAAGTTGATCGTGCCGCCGATCAGCCCGTGCGCCGCCTCGACGATCGACTCGTAGAGCGTGGGATGGGCGTGAATCGTGTGGGCCAGGCTCTCGGCGGTGGCCTCGTGGGAGAGCGCAAGCCCGGCCTCGGAGAGCAGCTCCGTCGCCTTCGGCCCGATGATATGAATGCCCAGGATCTCATCGTACTGCTTGTCGGCGACGATCTTGACGAAGCCGTTGCGCTCCATGTGGATCGTCGCGTTGCCGTTGGCGGAGAAGGGGAACTTGGCGACCTTGACATCGTAGCCGCGCTCCCGGGCCTGGGCCTCGGTCAGGCCCACATGGCCGATCTCCGGCGACGACCAGTAGGGCGACGGCACGTGATCGTAGTTGATCGGCGTGACGTGCTGGCCCGCCATGAACTCGACCGCCAGAATACCCTCGGCGGAGGCGACATGCGCCAGCGCGGGCGTCGGCACACAATCGCCGATCGCGAAGATCGACGGCACGTTGGTCTGCATCATCGCATTGACCTTGATAAATCCGCGCTCGTCCAGCTCGACGCCCGCCTCCTCAAGGCCCATGTTCTGCGTCAGCGGCGCGCGCCCAACCGAGAGCAGCAGCTTATCGCCCTCGATGCGCTGCTCCTTGCCCTCGGCGTCGGTGTACATCACCGCGATCCCGCCATCGGTCGGATCGACGCCGCCGATCTTGACGCCGGTCTGCACCTTGATGCCCTTGCGCTGGAAGACGCGGGCTAGCTCGGCGCTGATCTCCTCGTCGGCCAGCGACACGATGCGCGGCAGCGCCTCCAGAATCGTCACCTCGGAGCCGAACGAGTGGTAGGCCGTGCCCATCTCGACACCGATCACGCCGCCGCCGATAATTACCAGCCGCTTCGGCACCTCTTTGAGCGCGAGCGCGCCTGTGCTCGACAGAATAAGCTCCTCGTCGATCTTAGCGAACGGCAGCGACTTGGGCGTCGAGCCGGTGGCGATGATGATGTTCTTGGCGCTGATCGTCTGCTCGCCGCCGTCGCCCTGCACGGCGACACTGTTCGGCCCGGCGACGCGACCGAAGCCTTTATACACATCGACTTTATTCTTTTTCATCAGGCTGCCGACGCCGCCGCTCATCTGCTTGACCACACGCTCTTTGTGGCCCATCAGCGCGGGAAAGTCCAGCCGCACGTTCTCGGCGACAAACCCGATGCGCTTGCCGTCGCGGGCGTGCTCCAGCAGCTCTGAGGTGTGCAGCAGCGCCTTGCTGGGGATGCAGCCGACGTTGAGGCAGACGCCGCCCATGGCATCCTTCTCGACGATCGCGGCCTTCATGCCAAGCTGCGCGGCGCGAATCGCAGCGACATAACCGCCCGGCCCTGAGCCGATGATCGCGAGATCATACTGTGTATCAGCCATCGAATCCTCCAAGTATCTCCCAACGCGAGAATCGCCCTGTGTACGGAGCACCGGCGCTGCATGGTCGTTGCCGCGCGGCTGCCGGTGACGCTGATCCTATGATACCATAGCCGTCCGGTCGCCCTTGCTGCGCCGTTTCGCCTACGCCGGGCGTGGGCGGAGATGATCGGCGCTGCCGGTCGATGGTACAATCACGACGTGAGATCTCTTGGAGCTAAGATGAGCATGGAACCGGCGATACCGCCAGCATTTATCGAGCGGATGCGCGCGCTGCTCGGCGCGGAGGCCGACGCGCTGATCGCGGCGCTGGATCACAGCCCGTCGACGGGGCTGCGCGTCAACCTGCTCAAGCTGCGCCCCGAACACTTCGAGCGCATCTCGCCCTGGGAGATCGAGCCGGTGCCCTGGTGCCCGTCCGGCTACTGGGTGCGCGAGGGCGAGCGGCCCGGCAAGCATCCGTACCACGCGGCGGGGCTGTACTATTTGCAAGAGCCGTCGGCGATGGCGGTGGTCGAGGCGCTGGATGTACGGCCCGGCATGCGCGTGCTCGATCTGGCGGCAGCGCCCGGCGGCAAGGCCACGCATATCGCGGCCCACCTCGACGGCCAGGGCCTGCTCGTGGCGAATGAGGTCGAAGGCAGCCGCGTCAAGGCGCTTGGCGAAAACCTTGAGCGCTGGGGCGCGCGCAACGTCGTCATCACCAGCGAGACGCCGGAGCGCCTCGCCGCGCACCTGGGCGGGTTCTTCGACCGGGTGCTGCTGGATGCGCCATGCTCCGGCGAAGGCATGTTTCGTAAGAACGCGGGCGCGCGCGCCGAGTGGAGCGTGGAGCATGTCGCGGGCTGCGCGGCGCGGCAGGCGCGGATTCTGGATCAGGCCGCCCAGTTCGTCGCGCCGGGCGGGCGGCTGGTCTATAGCACCTGCACCTTCGCGCCTGAGGAGAACGAGCAGCGGATCGCGGCGTTTCTGGCCGAGCACGCCGACTGGGAGCTGATCGATATTCCCAAGCGTCACGGCTTTATGGCCGCGCAGCCGGAGTGGGCCGCCGCGATCCCGACGCCGCAGCTTAGCCGCGCGGTCCGGCTGTGGCCGCAGCGGGTGGAAGGCGAGGGCCACTTCATCGCGCTGCTGCGGAATCGCGCGCGGGGCGAGCGTCCGCTGCTGCCCGCCTGGCTCGGGCGAGATGCCGGGCGCGAGCGGCAGCGTCGCGGCGCGCGGCGCGACGATCGCACTCACGAGGCTGGCGATACCGCGCTGGCGGCGTGGCACGGCTTCGAGCGCGCGATGCTTACGACCAGCCTGCCCGCGAAGCAGCTAGTCGCCAGCAGCGATCAGGTCTATCTCGCGCCGGATGCCGCCCCCGATCTGTCCGGCCTGCGCGTGGTGCGCTCCGGCCTGTGGCTGGGAACGGCCAAACCGGGACGTTTCGAGCCGTCGCATGCGCTGGCGCTGGCGCTGCTGGCCGACGATGTTCGGCTGACGGTGTCGCTGAAAACTGGCGAGGCCGAGCGCTACCTGCGCGGCGAAACGTTCGAGCACCAGGGCGCGGACGGCTGGGCGCTGATCACGGTCAACGGCTGGCCGCTGGGCTGGGGTCGTCGTGTCGGCGGCGTGGTCAAGAACTTTTATCCGAAGGGGCTGCGCTGGATGGGGTAGGCGATCATAGGAAAGTTCCAAGTTCCAAGTTTCGAGTTTCGAGTTCTTTGAACTTGGAACTTGGTTCTCGCTTGTTCTCTTGCGCGCCCAGCGGGCACCTGGTTCCTTGTTCTTGCGTTTAGGGCACGTACACGGGTAGCTCCTGGACCAGAAATGCGTCACCGACCTTCTTGACGGTGTACGGCCACTGCGACTGTGACGGCTGCTCGGCTGCGGTCGCGCCGCTGGTTGGGCCGCGCGTGAAGAGCGAGCCATCCTCGTTTTTGAACTCGACCATAAAGTGGAACTCGGTGGGCGAGACGGCTTCCGCACGGACGATCTCGTTGATCTCAAGACATTGGAAGCCGTTGACGGTGCAAGCCTCCTCCAGCAGCTTCACATGATCGTCGGCGGCGACCCGTGGGTTGAAGCCGAATAGCTCCTGGTAGGAGCCGCCGTACAGCCGCGCGGCGTCGTCGTAGCGCTTGCCGTGGAGCGCGGCGAAGAAGTTGGTGAGCGCGGCGCGCGCCTGATCGATGTCGCTGGTCGTGGTCGCGGGAGATTGTGTTGCGTCGGGTGTTGCTGTGGTTGTCGCGGAGGGCGTGGTTGCGCCACAGCCCGCAAGCAGACCGCCGATCGCTCCAACAAGCAGCAGCGCGGGCAAGAGTCGTCTAAAGTAGCTCATGACGGTATCTCCTCTTCCGGAAGTTTTGGGATGGTCGAAATATACAGCGCAAAGGCGGCATCGCGCAGATACCGCCTTGCCGTTGACGCTGTGCCGAGACTGGGCTAGCCCGGATATTGTTCGAGCGCGCGCTTGACGATCGACAGAAAGCCATCGGCGGTCGCGCCGTCGATCAGACGATGGTCGAAGGTCAGGCTCAGGTAGCACATCGGGCGAATGGCAATCGCATCAAAGCCGTTCTCCGAGATGACGACCGCGCGCTTCTGCATCGCGCCGATGCCCAGGATCGCTGCCTGGGGCTGGTTGATAATCGGCATGGCGAAGAGCGATCCCGACACGCCGTGATTGGTGATCGTAAACGTGCCGCCCTGCGTCTCGTCGGGCTGGAGCCGCCGCGTCCGCGCCCGATCCGCCAGATCGTTGACGGCGCGCGCCAGTCCGAGCAGGCTCTTGTCGTCGGCGTCTTTGAGCACGGGCACGATCAGCCCGTCGGGGATCGCCACGGCCATGCCGACGTTGATGCGATGGTGCATCAGGATGCCCTCGTCGGTGAAGGTCGCGTTGACGATCGGCACCTCGCGCAGCCCCGCGACAGTCGCCTGGACGAAGTACGGCATGAAGGTCAGCTTGACGCCCTGCCGCTCGAAGTCGGCCTTGTTGCGCTCGCGGTGCGCGACGATGCGGCTCAGATCGGCCTCCATCACCGTCGTGACGTGCGGCGCGGTGCGCTTGGAGCGGACCATATGATCCGCAATGGCGCGGCGCATCGTGTTGAGCGGCACCAGCTCGTCGTCGGGGCCGGGCACCGGCTGCGGCTGAGCCGTCGGCGCTGCGGATGCTTTCGTGCCCGTAGTTGTCGGCTCCTGCACCTGCGGACCAGACTCGAACGCCTGCGGTATCTGGGCTGTCGTCTGTGGCGACGGAGCGGCAGGCGCTTCGGCCAGGGCGGGCGCGGCTGTGTCGACGGGCTGCTGCGCCTGAGCTACGGCCTTCGCGCCGCCCGAAGCGACAAACGCCTCGATATCTTTCTTGGTGACACGTCCGCCAGCGCCGGTGCCTTTGATCATGCGCGGATCGACATCGTGCTCGGCGGCAAGACGCGCGACCGCCGGAGAGATATACGAGCCTTTGCCCTGGCTCGCCGCCGGCTGCTCGGCGGTCGCTGGCGTCGCGGCTACTGCTGCCTCGGTAGCAGCGTCGCTGTTGGAAACTTCGCCGTTCTCGGAAAGACGGGCGATCACCGTGCCGACCGCGACGGTTTCGCCTTCGGATACCAGGATTTCGACCAGTGTGCCGTCGATCGGCGAGGAGACTTCGGTATCGACCTTATCGGTCGTCACCTCAAGCATCGGCTCGTAGAGTTCGAGCTTATCGCCGGGCTGCTTGAGCCAGCGCCCGATGGTGCCCTCGGTAACGCTTTCTCCCAACTTTGGCATCTTAAATTCAAGCGCCATATTGCTCCATCTCGGATTCTGTTGTTGCTCGTGCGCCGTCGGGCCGGGTGGCCCTACGCTCCCCTGCAAAGCTTCTTTGATTCTGCACGTGAGTGTGCGCGATACGCGCTGGATCAACCCGTTGCTGTGATCAGTACGCCGCCAGATCGCGCAGCCTGGCGACGATCTTGGCGGTGTTGGGCATAAAGGCATCTTCCAGCGTCGGTGCGAACGGCATCGCCGGAACGTCGGGACCTGCCAGCCGCATGATCGGCCCGTCGAGATACTCGAAGGCGTGCTCGGCGATCAGCGCCGCGATCTCGCCGCCGATGCCGCCGGTCAGGTTATCCTCGTGGATGATCAGCACCTTGCCGGTCTTGCGCGCGCTGGTGAGGATCGCCTCGGTGTCGAGCGGTCGGACCGTGCGCAGATCGATCACCTCAGTCTCGACGCCGTCCTCACGCGCCACCAGCTCGGCGGCCTCCAGCGCAAGGTGCAGCATCATGCCGTAGGTGATAATCGTCACGTCGTCGCCGTTGCGCTTGACATCGGCCACGCCGATCGGCACCGTGTAGTCGCCGTCGGGCACCTCGCCCTTGATCATGCGGTAGGTCTTTTTGTGCTCGAAGAACAGCACCGGGTCGGGATCGGCGATGGCGCTTTTGATCATGCCCTTCACGTCGTAGGGCGTGGCTGGCACCACCACCTTCAGGCCGGGAACGTGCGCGAAGAACGCCTCGACCGACTGTGAGTGGTAGAGCGCGCCGTGAATACCGCCGCCATAGGGCGCGCGAATCACCAGAGGCACGTTCCACGCGCCATTGGAGCGGTAGTTCATGCGCGCGGCCTCGCTGACGATCTGGTTCATGGCCGGCCAGATGAAGTCGGCAAATTGAATCTCGGCGATCGGACGCATCCCGTTGACCGCCGCGCCGATGCACGCGCCGACGATAATGCCCTCCGCCAGGGGCGAGTCCATGATCCGCCACGGCCCGTATTTATCCTGCAATCCCTCGGTGACGCGGAACACGCCGCCGCGCTTGCCGACATCTTCGCCGAAAACAAACACCCGCTCATCTGCCGCCATCGTCTCATCGATCCCGGCGCGGAGCGCTTCGATTAGCGATAATTCTGCCATATATCGTGTGCCTCGTTGCGAACAGAGAACAAAGAACAAAGAACCAAAAATAGCTTTTCATATCCCTTTGTTCTTTGTTTGCGTATTTCGTCGTTCTATCTCTTCAGGTTGTCAGCATAGATATGATCGAACAGCGTGCTCGGATCGGGATGGGCTGCGGCCTCGGCGGCGGCCGTGGCCTCGTTGACCTGCTGCTTGATCCGCGCGCGGATCTCGGCCTCTTTCTCGTCGGTCAGAATCTCCTCGGCCTTGAGATGCGCCTCGAACATTATCACCGGATCGTGCTGCTTCATCGCTTTGATCTCGTCGGGCGAGCGATAGGTCCGGTCGTTGTCGTCGGATGAGTGAGGCGTGAGACGCAGGCACTTGAACTCGATCAGGGTCGGGCCATCGCCACGCCGCGCGCGCTCAACCGCCGCCTGGGTTGCCTCGAAGCACGCGACCGGATCGCTGCCGTCGACGACGACGCCGGGAAAGCCGTAGCCTGCCGCGCGGTCGGCGACATCTTCAACGCCCATCTGCTGCCGCTGCGGCACCGAGATCGCGTAGCCGTTGTTCTCGCAGACGAAGATCACCGGCAGCTTATGGGTGCCCGCCAGGTTCATCGCCTCGTGGATCTCGCCCTGGCTGCTGGTGCCCTCGCCGAAGGAAACCCAGGCCACGGCGTCATCGACGATCTTGCCCGCTACCTCATTCCGGATCTTAATTGCCAGGCCGACGCCGGCGGCGTGCGGTACCTGGGTGCCCGTCGGCGACGACTGTGAGATGATATTGAGCTTGCGGTGGCCGTAGTGCGCAGGCATCTGCCGTCCGGCGCTGTTGGGATCGCCCACGCGGGCGAACAGACCCATCATCACCTCGGTAGGCGTAAAGCCCAGCGTCAGCACCACGCCCAGATCGCGGTAGTAGGGCAACACCCAGTCTTTACCGGGCTTGAGCGCGTAGGCGCTGCCGACCTGAGCTGCCTCATGGCCCTGGCAGGAGATCACAAACGGCGCTTTTCCTTGACGATTCAAGATCCACTGGCGCTCGTCGAGCAAGCGGGAAAGCAGCATCAGCTCGTAGATCGCCAGCAGATCGTCGCGTTCGAGGCTGGCCGAAACACCACTCGGCTGCACGTTGGTCATAAGCCAATTCTCCACGTATGAAATGAAAGACGCGCCTGCGGCGAGCAGCCGAGGCGCTAAGCAAGGACCTTTTTAAAAGCGGCTATTCCCTCACCGCGCGCGCGGTGAAGGAGAACCGCACCCATCTTCGTTGACGGCTCGTGTGGTTTCATGGTGCTTTCAGTGTAGCACAAGGAGCGCTCCGCGCGCAAACGCCAGATTGTTGGCACGCGCCCGCTTGCTCCACGCTGCTTATTACTCATTTTTTTAACCAGGGTTTGACAAACCGATCTGTTTCCGATAAGATGGGCCGCAAGAGTAAATTATTCTTAATATCTGAGGGAACTTTTCGCCGGCCTCCCCCCAACCTGGCAGCGCATTCACTCGTCGACCACAGCGACACCTCAATCGCTGAGCCGTGAAGCTTTTCCGCACGCCTGATCGTACCGTTTCGGCTAACAACAGGAAGCGACCATGTTTCGATCCGCACGCTCTTCACGTCACCGCCTGTCCGCGACGGCTCTAACGCTGCTCTTTGTCCTCATGGCTCTACTTGGCACGGCCATACCGGCAGCAGCGCTGGCAAGCTGGCCGACCGTGCGCGAAGGTGACACCGGCTCAAACGTCAAGGCGGTGCAGTACTTGCTGCGACAGCACGGCAGCGGCATCGCGGCAGACGGCGTGTTCGGTCCCGCCACGAAGTCGGCGGTGATCAGCTTCCAACAGTCGCGCGGCCTCACGGCAGATGGCATCGTCGGCTCACAGACATGGAGCGCGCTGATCGTCACCGTGCGCGAGGGCAGCAGCGGCGAGGCGGTCAAAGCGGCGCAGACGCTTCTGGTCAAGAATGGGCACAATATCGCAGTTGATGGTGCCTTCGGCCCCGCCACGAAGTCGGCGGTGGTGAGCTTCCAGAGCGCCCACGGCCTGAGCGCGGACGGCATCGTCGGGCCGATGACCTGGCAAGAGCTGGCAGGCTCCGGCAACGGCAGCACCACCTGGCGCACCGCGAGAGCATCAGCATACGGCCCTGGCCTGTGGGGCAGAACGACCGCTTGTGGACAGACATTGTACACCACTACGATCGGCGTTGCTCATCGGACGATGGCCTGTGGCACACGGCTCAAATTCCAGGGCCGATCGGGTCAGATCGTGTATGCCAACGTGATCGATCGCGGGCCGTATGTCTCCGACCGCGAGTTTGATCTGACCGAGGCTACCGTCAAGCAGATGGGCTATGCCAGCGCCTCCGATTTTGGCGTGCGCACCGTGTACTGGAACTACAACTAAGCGCGGCGAATGGTTGACCGATGTTAACCATCGTTCCGGCGCTTCTGGATTTTTGAATCGCGCAGCCGTTGCTGCTGCTGTATTCACCCTATCCACCGTTCGCCTGTTGCTGGAAGATCGTACAAGTCGTGGAGAGTGTTATGACCGCAACCTTCCAATCGTCTCACCGTCGGCTCGCTTCCGTCATGCTGACCCTGCTGTTCGTCATCGCGTCGGTGCTTGGTACAAGCACACCAGCATCGGCGGGTGCTGCAAGCTGGACCATTGAGAGTGAGGGCGATGCCGGACCCAACGTGAAGGCCATTCAATACCTGCTGCGCCAGCGCGGCTACAGCCTTGAGGCTGATGGCGACTTCGGGCCGATCACCAAATCCAAGGTAGTGGCCTTCCAGCAAGCTAACGGCCTGGTCGCCGACGGTATTGTCGGTCCTAACACTTGGGGCAAGCTGATCATCACCGTGCGCGAAGGCAGCACCGGCGACGCCGTGCGAGGCGTCCAGACGCTGCTGGTCAAGAACGGTCGCAGCGTGGCGGTCGATGGTATCTTCGGCTCCGGCACCAAGTCGGCGGTCGTGAACTTCCAGAGCGCCCACGGCCTGAGCGCGGACGGCATCGTCGGCCCGATCACCTGGGAGCATCTGGTTGGCTCCGCCAGCGGCGGCGGCACCGGCGGCTACTCGCTGCCGCTGCCCAGGAGCGCCCTGCCCCGCAGCGAGTACGACGACCCGCACCACGACTACCCGGCGATCGACCTGCCCGTCCCGACCGGCACCCCGGTCTATGCGACTCGCGGCGGCAGCGCGACCCGCGTGAGCGGCAGCTCCTGCGGCTATGGCTACAGCGTCGCTGGTAACGACGGCGCGACCTATGTGTACTGCCACCTCAACAGCTTTGTGGCGGGCAACACCACCGTCAACACCGGCCAGCTCCTGGGCTACTCCGGCAACACCGGCAACTCGACTGGCCCGCACCTGCACTTCGGCATCAAGTACGGCGGCGTTAGCCGCTGCCCGCAGCGCTTGCTGCTGGCGATCTACGACGGCACGGCGGTTCCGCATCCGTCAACGCTGCCGACGACCGGCTGCTACTACTAAGCTCGCCGATCACCTCAAGATCGACCGGAGCCTGCTCAATCGAGCAGGCTCCGGTGTTTGTTGCCGGACAAAAGTGAGCGCTGGCTCGTACCGCTAGCGGACGATGTTGACCGCGCGGCCCGGCACGACGACAATCCGCCTGGGCTGCACGCCGCCCAACACTGACTGGACGCGCTCGCTAGCCAGCGCGGCGGCGGTCACGGCTGCCTCGGCGGCATCGGCGGCAACCACGATCCGGTCGCGGAGCTTGCCGTTGACCTGCACCGGAATCTCGACCGTCGCGGCGGCCAGCATCGCCGGATCGGCCTCCGGCCACGGCTGCTGGTGGACGCTGAACGGCTGTCCCAGTCGCTCCCAGGCTTCCTCGGCCAGATGCGGCGCTAGCGGCGCGATCAGCAGCGCCAGCGTCTCGATCGAGCGCCGCCACTGCCGGTCGCGCAGCCGCTGCGCGTGGCCGCGCAGCCAGCTTACCTCCTCCATCAGCGCCGCAATCGCCACGTGGGCGCGCAGCCCGTCGATGCCCTCCGTCACGCGCGCGATCGTCTGGTTGCGTCGCCGCTCGGCCTCGTCCGACAGCGCGGCGTCGCCGTCGCCGCTCGGTCGCGGGCCGCTGATCAGCTCCCACAGCCGCCCGACGAAGCGCGCCACGCCGCTGATCCCGGCGTCGGTGAAGTCGCCGCCATCCTCCCACGGCCCCAGGAAGAGCATGTACATACGAAAAATGTCCGCGCCGTACCGGTCGATGTAACCGTCGGGCGAGATTACGTTGCCCCGGCTTTTGGACAGCTTCGCGCCGTTTTTGGTGATCATGCCGTGCAGCCGCAGCCGCTTGAACGGCTCCTCATAGGGCAGGTGGCCCAGATCGTACAGCGCCTTGACGACGAATCGCGCGTACAGGTGATGCATCGTGGTGTGCTCAGGGCCGCCCGCGTAGTGATCGACGGGCAGCCAGCGCCGCACCCGCTCCACGTCCCACGGTCGATCGTGCTGCTCGGTCGACAGGTAGCGCAGAAAGTACCAGGCCGAGTCCAGAAAGTTATCGCTGACATCCGTCTCGCGCCGGGCCGCGCCGCCGCACTGCGGGCAGGTGGTGTTGACGAACTCAGGGATCGCCGCCAGCGGCGCGGTGCCGGTAGGCCGGAAGTTGGCGGTCGGCGGCAGCAGCACCGGCAGTTGATCCTCCGGCACGGGCAGCGTCCCGCAGCGCTCGCAGTAGACGATCGGGATCGGCGGACCCCAGTAGCGCTGCCGCGAGATCAGCCAGTCGCGCAGCCGATACGTCGTCCGGGCGCGACCGACGTCGCGCTCGGCCAGCCACGCCACGATCGCGGGCCGGGCTGCGGCGCTCTCCATGCCGCTGAACCGCGCCGAGTCGATCAGCATGCCATCCGCGACGTAGGGCATCGTCCCTGCTTCGGCATGCGTCGGCGCGATCACCGGCACGATCGGCAGGCTGTGGGCCACGGCGAAGGCATGATCGCGATCGTCGTGGGCAGGCACCGCCATGATCGCGCCCGTACCGTAGCGCACCAGCACATAGTCGGCGATCCAGACTGGGATGCGCGCGCCGCTGGCCGGATTGATCGCGTACGCGCCGGTCCAAACGCCCGTTTTCTCCGCGCCGATCAGCCGGTCACGCTCCAGCTTGCGCTGCGTCTGCTCGACATACCCGGCGACGGCGACGCGCTGCTGCGGCGTGGCGATCGTTGTCGCCAGCGGATGCTCAGGAGCCAGCACGATGCAGGTCGCACCGAAGATCGTGTCGGGCCGTGTGGTGAAGGTGGTGATCGTGGCGTTGGTACCGACAACCGCAAAGTCGATCTCCGCGCCCGCGCTGCGTCCAATCCAGGCGGTCTGACGCTTGATCGAGGCATCAGGAAACTCGACGCCGCTGAAATCCAGCAGGCGATCGGCGTACCGTGTGATGCCGAAAAACCACTGGCGCATCACGCGCTGCTCGATCGGCGTGTCGCAGCGCTCGCAGCGCCCATCGATCACCTGCTCGTTCGCCAGGACGGTCTGGTCTTTGGGACACCAGTTGACGGGCGCTGCGGCCTGGTAGGCCAGCCCGGCCCTGAACAACTGCACGAAGATCCACTGCGTCCAGCGGTAGTAGTCGGGGCTGGTCGTATCGACCTCGCGCGACCAGTCGAACTGGCAGCCCAGCAGCTTCATCTGCTCCTCGCGGAAGCGGCGAATATTGGCCGGAACGACCTCCGCCGGATGCCGGCCCAGCTTCAGCGCGAAGTTCTCGGAGTGGATGCCGAAGGCGTCGAAGCCGATCGGCTGGAAGACATCGTAGCCCTGCATCCGGCGCAATCGCCCGAAGACATCCGCGCCGCAGTAGGTGTAGACGTGGCCGACGTGCAGGCCCTCGCCTGAGGGATAGGGAAACTCCATCATGTTATAAAACGGGCGGCGGGCCTGGTCCAGGTTGGTGCGGTACAGGCCGCTGGCCTCCCAGCGCTGCCGCCATTTCGCCTCGGCAGCCTGGGGATCGTATCGCTCTGACATGCTGCTACCTCCTGATCGATGTTGGGATCTGGCGCGACGATGAGTGTCGCGCGAAGGCTTCGTCGAACCTGGCTGGATAGCGCGGTGTGGCGGCGCGCGCGAACGAGAAGGCAGGACATGCTCGGCTCCTTTCTGGAATCAAAAATGCCTCCCACATGGGGAGGCACCTCGGCGGCTGCGCTGGCGACTGTGCTACGCTGTCGCCGCTCCCCATGCCACGAAGCCCCTCACGAGGAGGAGCCGCCGGACGAGGAGAAGCTGGCTGTGAGACAGTCGATTCATAGCTGTTGCATCAGAAATACATTCGTAGCGCAAGCATAGCAAGCGCGCGCGCCGCTGTCAATAGGCCGAAAGAGGCAGCCCGCTCATAGATCGACCTGAACACCGCGCCAGAAGGCGATGTATCCGGCGATGTGCTTGGCGGCATCTTTGGTCTGCGGGTAGTACCAGGCGGCGTCTTTGTTGACCTGATCGCCGACCACAACGTCGTAGTAGCTGGCGGTGCCTTTCCACGAGCAGACGGTGTGATTGTCGCTCTCGCGGAAGTACTCGCGGTTGATCGCATCGGGCGGAAAGTAGAGGTTGCCCTCGACAATCTGACAGGCATCGCGTGGGGCCTCGGCGAGAACCGCTCCGTTCCAGATAGCTTTTGACATAGGTTGCTCCCCATGACTGTGTATGTATGGATATGAGTGTGCATCAGAGAGTACGCGCGTCGAGGCTGGTTGGATTGATGTGGCTGTTACTATCTGATCCAGTCCAGATTGCGCCCGATCAGCAGCTCGCTCATCGTCGCGTGATGCGTATTTTTCATCGCTATCGTCTGCGTATCGAAGTTGTAGGCACGGGCGAGGACGCGCACCTCTTCGGCATCGTCATAGGTCATCAGGAAGTCACCCGCCAAAGCATCTGCGATCTTGAATAGCTGCTTGTGGTCGATATTTGGATGGGTATAGAGGCGGCTGCCTGCGCGCTTCGTCGAGGCGGTGTAGGGTGGGTCGATAAAAAACACGACATCATCACGCTCAGCATACTGGCGCATAACGGTCAGGCCATCACTGTGCAAGAATGTAATGCGTTCGCGTATCTTGACAATATCAAGGATTCTGCGCTTGAGCGTCTCTGGATACCAGCGTGAGTGCAAGCCTCTGCCTCCCTCGCCGGTTTTGATCAGCCCCGCTCCGCGAGCCATGATGCCGCCGCGATTGACCCGATTTTTGAGGATCGTCTGAAAGGCCAGCTCTCGGCCAGAGAGATCGTTTTTGGCAAGCTCTTGCTTAACCGTAGCGCTGGTTAAGTCGAAGGCCATAATCGCATTAGCGAGCCACTCACCACCACCATCATCATGTACGATGGTTTCCCAAACTGCCGCTACGAAGGGATCAAGCTCGACCATTCTTACATGTTGAGCAAGGCTCTCAGCCGCAACGGTGAGGCTTACGATCGCGCCACCGGCAAACGGCTCGATAAATTCCGCTGGTCGGTGCGGGAGCGTAACGAGCCATTGCCGAATGCGCGGCACTAGCCAGGTTTTTCCGCCAGGATACCTGAAGGGGCTGCGTTGCGGGACGGCTGCGACGTTGATAATCCGATCCGTATCATCGAATAAAGAGTGCTGCCACATGAGCGTATCTCTTAATCTTGTGTTGAAATGTCGTCATGTTCGTGCGTGTATCCGTCGTCTTCAGGCTGCGTCTGCTCTCCAAAGACCTCAGGTAGTGGCTCGATCTCTGGCGGTACCTCAGGCTGCGGCGGCGTTCTCACTTCATTGCATAATTTGCAGCGGGATCTTTCATATACTCTTTAAACGCTTTACTGACATTGCCCGAAATATAAACGGCTTGAACCTCTAACGCACCAAAATCGATGATCTGGTCTTGCTCATCGAGCGCGACGATCACGTGGAATGGACATAATCGCCCCTCACGGTGATTAATGGCCTCCGCCGACATGTTGCTGACGGGATAGCCGAAGACTTCGGCGAGGGGATTTTTCGGCATTGCATCAGTTCCTTTGAAGCTTGGGTTGCGGGTAGTATAGTCGAGAGTTTAGCACATATTTTTTGTAGATCGCGTAGTCCGCATAATCAGATCTCGTTCTCCGATGATTACTTGGTAAAAAACAACGCGCGGCCTCTTGCTGAGGCCGCGTCTGTGTGTTGCTTGTTGGATCTGCTACGGCCCCCACACCGCATATCCATCGTCGACGCTGTTATGCGTCACCTGCACCAGCGTGCTGCCGCTCAGATTCGTCGCATACAGCTCGTGATCGCCGTCGCGGTCGCTGTTGAACAGGATCAGCGAGCCGTCAGGCGACCAGACCGGCGCTTCGTCGCGGCTGGCGTTGTTGGTCAGGCGCGTCTGCTGCCCGCCGCTGATGCTCATGGAATAGATCTCGGTGTTGCCGTCGCGGTTCGAGAAGAGCGCGATCTGCGAGCCGTCGGGCGAGACACGCGGCCAGCGCTCGTCGGCCCTGGTTGTGGTCAGGCGCTCGGCAAGGCCGGTGACGGGCGAAACCAGCATGCTGACTCTGATCTGCGCGTCGCCTACGACCGTGTAGCTGAGATTGGCGCGATAGATCTCCCAGTTGTTGTCGAGGCAGTTGCTCTCATAGATCAGCCCGGAGCCGTCCGGCAGCCACGAGGGACGCCCGATGCTGCACGCTGTGGACTCCGTCAACCGGATCGGATTGGCGACGGTATTCGCGTCGAGCGCCAGATACAGATCAGGGTTGCCGTCGCGGTCCGAGATGAACGCGACCTGCTTGCCATCGGGCGAGACGGCGGCATCGTACTCGTTGGCAGTATTGTTGCTGAAGCGCTGTGGCTGTTTCGCGCCGGGTACCAGCGTGATGATCTGCCGATTGCCGCTGGCGATCGTCGCCTCGCCGAAGATCAACGGCTGCGTGGGCGCGTGCGGCAGCCAGGAGCGCGCCATCGAGGAGGGCACGACCTGCGGAGTCATGATGCGCTGCGGGGTGCTGCCGGGCGCTTCCATCAGGTACATGTCGAACGACTGGCCGTTGGTCTTGGAGGCAAACACGATCGACCACTGCGGGTCGGGCGCGGCCCACGGGTAGCCCATGCCCTGGTAGCGCCACTGGAAGTAGTGCTGGCCGACGTTGCCCATCTCGACGCGGAAGGCCGCCGGGTTCGAGGGCGTGTAGGTCAGCGTGCGCCGCTCGAAGAGCTGCACCAGCACATCGGTCTGGGTCGGGCCGAGCTGCACGGTCGTCCAGTAGGCATCGGTGATCGGATAGCCAAAGGCGGCGATGGCAGGCACCGGACCGGCGCTGCGGAAGTCGTCGAAGACTTTTGGAATGTTATGGCCGGTCACTGGCTCATAGGCCACAATCTCTGTGCCGGGCTGATGGGCGAGATCCTGGCGAAAGCCGATCCGACCATCGCGCTGAAAGGTCGTGCCGACGCGCTGCCCGACCCTGTTCGGGTCGCGGTAGCCGTTGTCGATCGTGGCGATGCTGCGGAAGCTGGCGTAGGTCGGGCCGGGATTGCTTGCGGGAGTGGCCTCGCCCGCGACCGGGATCTCGGCGGGCGCTGCCTGCTGATTCTGATCCGGGCCGATGCCGTCGCCCAGCTTGATCCGGCCTGAAACCAGCTCTACCGTCAGCAGGCCGTTGGTGACGCCGCCGAGCGGCCCGGCGATGTTGCCGGGATCGTTGATCTCCATACGCGCCTTGTCGAAGTACTGGACCAGGCGCAGGCCATTCGGCGATTGCCTGTACACCTCTTTGTAGTCGAACCAGGGCTGCGGCCCCCAGGTCCACGATCGATTGGTCTGGCCCTGCTGCACGGCGCGATCGGCGTTACGCCAGACCTGCTCGAAGCGCGGCGAGGCAAACGCAGTGCGGTTGCCCGCCCAGGGTGCGGCATGGGCCGGGAGCGCGGCAGCGCAGAGCGCGACGATGATCGCCAGCATAGCGGCTGCGCGGCGCGGCCGAGATAGCATATACGAAGACATAACGATCCTTTCTATGACAGGTGCGATGCTGATGCGGCATGTGCTGCTATTGTAGTGCCGCGCACGCCAAAAAAAGCTGACGGGCGGCTGTATTGCCGCTCATACACATATCAGGTGCATAGGACGTTACGCCGTGCAGGTTACGCGCATCCGAGAGTGCGGTTTGTTTTTTTTGCAACATGGTTTAAGATGCAGCAGCACGCGACAGGCGCGCGATCGGGCGTTTCGAGAAGCGTCCGCATGAATCGTCGATAAAGGAGTGGCTGGCATGCGCCTCGTAACATTCTTTCACCGGGGAATGATGATCGGAGCCTTACGCGACAACGATGTGATAATGCTGGATAGCGTTGCGCCCGATATGCAGACGTTGATCGAAATGGGACCGTCGGGGCTGCGACGAGCGGCGCAGATCGTGGCCGAAGCGATGCCGCACAATCTCGTGCCGCTCGATCGAACGCGGCTCTACGCGCCGCTGCCGAATCCGCGCAAAAACATCGTCTGCCTGGGCATGAACTACGCCGAGCACGCCCGTGAGTCGGCGCGCTTCAAGGGCCTCCCCGAAACGCTGCCGGAGCATCCGGTCTTCTTCACCAAGGCGACCACGTCGGTCAACCATCCCGACGGCGGCGTGCCGCTCGATCCGTCGATCACCGAGCAGCTCGACTGGGAGGTTGAGCTGGCCCTGATCATCGGCGTGGGCGGCAAGAACATCAGGCGGCAAGACGCGATGCGCCACGTGTGGGGCTATACCATCGTCAACGACATCTCGGCGCGCGATCTTCAGACGCGCCACCAGCAGTTTTACAAGGCCAAGAGCCTCGACGGCTACTGCCCGATGGGGCCGTGCATCCTGACCGCCGACGAGGTGGCCGATCCGTCGCAGCTTGGGCTGCGGCTGCGGGTCAACGGCGAGATCAAGCAGCAGGCCTTCGTCTCCGATCTGATCTTCGATATTCCGACGATCATCGAGATCCTGTCGCGGGGCCAGACGCTGGAGCCGGGCGACATCATCGCCACGGGCACGCCCAGCGGCGTGGGCATGGGCCGCCGACCGCCGGAGTTCTTGCAGGTGGGCGACGTGATCGAGGCCGAGGTCGATCGGATCGGGGTGCTGCGCAATACCGTGGTGCGGGGGTAGGGAGGCGAGAACAACGTGCCGCGAGGCCGGGATGAGGGCCGCAACTCCAAGCCTGGACATGGTTGGTGCGGCCCGCTGCTCCATGCTACAATGAGCCGTATCCTCGCACGTGATGCGACATCAAGGAGCCTTTTCCTATGGCAGATACAACTCGCCGAGCGACGCTCTTCATCACCTGCATCATCGATCAGATCTACCCCGAAATCGGCGAGGCCGTGGTGACAGTGCTGGAGCGGCTTGGCGTCGAGGTGGGGTTTCCGCTCGATCAAACCTGCTGCGGCCAACCGGCCTTTAACTCCGGCTTTCGCGACGAATCGCGCGCGGTTGCCGGGCGCAACATCGAGGTGCTGCGCGGCTGCGGCGATGTGGTCACGCCGTCGGGCTCGTGCGCGACGATGATCCGGCACTATTATCCTGAGCTGTTCGGCGACCATCCTGAGCTGCACGCGGCGGCGCTGGAGCTGGCGAGCCGGACCTACGAGTTTACCGAGTATCTGGTCGATGTGCTGGGTGTCACCGACGTAGGCGCGCACTTCCCGGCGACGCTGACGATCCATGATGCCTGCCACGGCCTGCGCGAGCTGAAGCTCAAAGCGCAGCCGCGCGAGCTGCTGGCGCATGTCGCGGATGCGCAGGTGGTCGAGATGGTCGATGCGGAGCGCTGCTGCGGCTTCGGCGGCCTGTTCGCGGTCAAGCTTGGGCACATCTCAGAGGCGATGGTCGGCGACAAGGTGGCGGCGATCAAGCAGACCGGCGCGAGCTACGCCGTCACCTGCGACGCAAGCTGTATGACGCAGATCAACGGTCGGCTCAGCCGCGAGGGCGTGGTCTGCCGGACACTGCATATCGCGCAGGTATTGGCGGGCGGTCCCCTGGGCGCGCTGCAAACGCCCGGCGATACATCTGCCGCTTCCCGTGATTAAGAAGGAATGTAATGGCAGCTCAACCTCTCACATTCTACGAACGTGCCGACGCGGCACTGCACGATGCTCAGTTGAAAACGGCGCTCGATCGGGCGACGGTGCGCTTTATCGCCCAGCGCGCCGCCGCGATCGATAAGCTGCTCAACAGCGACGAGGTGCGCGATCGGGCGCGGGCGGCGCGCGCACGGGCGCTGGCGCATCTGGATCGCTACCTGGAGCAGCTCGCGGCCAACGTCGAGGCGGCGGGCGGGCATGTTCACTGGGCCTACGATGGCGAGGAGGCGCGGCAGATCATCCTCGATCTGGCGCGGACCAGGGGCGTGCGCAGCATCGTCAAGGGCAAAAGCATGGCCTCCGAGGAGATCCACCTCAACCATGCGCTCGAAGCGGCGGGCCTGCGCGTGGTCGAGACTGACCTGGGCGAGTATATCATCCAGCTTGCGGGCGAGACGCCGTCGCATATCCTCGCGCCCGCGATCCACTGGACCAAAGAGCAGGTCGCGCGGCTGTTCCACGAGAAGCTGGGCATGGCTCCGACCGACGAAGTGACCGCGCTGACGGCTGCGGCGCGTGAGGCGCTGCGGCTGGAATATCTGCGCGCCGACATGGGCATTACCGGCGTCAACTTTGGCGTGGCCGAAACCGGCACGATCGTGCTGGTCGAGAACGAGGGCAATGGACGGCTGACCTCGACCGCGCCGCGCATTCATGTCGGGCTGATGGGCATCGAGCGCACCGTGGCGACGATGGACGATCTGATGCCGCTGATGCAAGTGCTGGCGCGCTCGGCCAGCGGCCAGAAGATGAGCGTCTATACCAATTTCGTCACCGGCCCCGGACGGGCGGGCGAGTTCGACGGGCCGGAGGAGTTTCACCTCGTGCTGCTCGACAACGGGCGGTCGCGTATCCTGGGCTCGGAGTACGTCGAGGCGCTGTACTGCATCCGCTGCGGCGCGTGTCTGAATGTCTGCCCGGTCTATGGCGAGATCGGCGGCCATGCATATGGCTCGGTCTATCCCGGCCCGATCGGCGCGGTGCTCACACCGCTGCTCGATGGCCTCGACGCCGATAACAAGTGGCTGCCCTACGCCAGCAGCCTGTGCGGCGCGTGTCAGGAGGCATGTCCGGTGCGGATTCCGCTGCCCGATTACCTGCTCAAGCTGCGCCGCGACGTGGTGCAGCAGGTGGGCGCACCGCTGGCGGAGCGGCTGGGCATGCAGGCATGGCGCATCGGGATGACCTCGCGCGGTCTGTACAGGGCGGGCGGCAAACTATCGCGGGTGGGGCTTAGGATGCTGGCGCGGCGCGGACGTATCCGCCGCCTGCCGCCGCCGCTGGACGCCTGGACTCATGGGCGGGATTTTCCGCCATTCGCCGCCGAGAGCTTCCACGAGCGCTGGACCAGGCGCAAGAAGCAAGCCTAGAGGTATTATGAACGATTCGCGATCTCGCATCCTTGCACACATTCGATCCGGCTTGCAGGTCAACCAGCCGATGTTGCAGGCGCAGGCCGACGAGTATCCCGCGCCGCATCCGCATGGTCCGTTCGTGGCGACGGACCTCGATGTGCTCGACCAGTTCCAGGCGGAGCTGACAGCGCTCCATGGTCATGTGTATGTCTGCGACGGTCCGGGGGATGCGCTGGAGCAGCTCGGCTCGCTGCTGGAATCTATCGGAGCGCGCCAGGTGCTGGCGTGGAATCTTGAGGATCTGCCGATACCTGGCGTCGATGCGCTGCTGGATGGCCTGGGTATCGCGCGGGTCGCGCCGCAGGTGCTCGGCGATGACGATCGCGAGTCGCGGCTGGGTGGGCTTGAGACGATCCCGATCGGGATTACCGGCGCGGATGCGGCCATCGCCGAGAGCGGCAGCCTGCTGCTGCTGAGCGACGACGGTCGCGGACGGCTGGCGTCGCTGCTGCCGCCGATGCATATCGCGCTGCTACCAGCGGAACGGATCATGCGGACGCTGCCCGATGCGTTTGCGCTGCTGCGGGAGCAGCTTGGCGATGGTATGTTTCGCAATCGTTCTAATCTCGCGATCATCAGCGGCCCCTCGCGCACCGCCGACATCGAGCTGAGCCTAACGCTGGGTGTACACGGCCCAAAAGAAGTTCATGTGATCGTCATTCGCTGAGCCAGAATCAACAGGGCACCATCAGCTAAGGAGTCGCGTTCTATGACGAAGCTACGATGGGGAGTTCTCGGAGCTGCCAATATTGCACGGAAGAAGGTGATCCCAGCGATTCAGGCGTCGACCTACGGCACGGTCGTCGCGATTGCCAGCCGCGACCGGGCGCGGGCCGAGCAGCTTGCCCAGGATGCCAAGATCGCGCAGGTCTTCGACGACTATACCGCGCTGCTCAACAGCTCCGAGATCGACGCCGTGTATATTCCGCTGCCGAACAGCGAGCATTATCGCTGGACAATCGCGGCGGCGCAGGCGGGCAAGCATATTTTGTGCGAGAAGCCGCTGGCGCTGACCGTGCAGCAGGCTGAGGAGATGGTCGCGGCGGCTGAGCGCGCGGGTGTGAAGCTGGCCGAGGCGTTTATGTACCGGCACCATCCAATCGTAAAGGATATTCTGGATCTGCTGCACGGCGGTATGATCGGCGAGCTGCGCATCGTCCGGGGCACCTTTTCGTTTGGCATCGTCGCCGACAGCAATATTCGGCTGAGCAAGGAGTTGGGCGGCGGCGCGCTGATGGATGTCGGCTGCTACGGCGTGAATCTGGCGCGGCTCGCGGTGGGCACGGAGCCGGAGGCGGTGGCGGCGGTGGCGGTCTACGGCCCGTCTGGCGTGGACGAGTCGTTCATCGGCGTGATGCGCTTTCCCAACGGCGTGGTCGCGGAGATCGATGTCAGCCTCAAGGCGGCGGGCGATACGCGCTACGAGCTGATCGGCAGCAGCGGACGGATCTTTGTGCGGCAGGGCTTCCGGCCCGAAGCGAACGAAGAGGGCGAGATCCAGGTGCACCAGAATGGCGAGGTTTCGCGCATCTTCACCGATACCGTCGATCAATATCAGCTTATGGTCGATGAGTTTGCCCGCGCGGCGCTTGAAGATCGCCCGCTGCGCTACCCGCCTCAGGATGCGGTCGCCAATATGCGGGTGATCGAGGCGCTGCGGAAGGCGGCATAGAAAAGAACAAAGAACAGCCGATGAAGCCCTTTGTTCTTTGTTTGCTTGTTCTTTGCTCTACGATAGCGGTGATACGATGAACCAGCCTGACGATCGTGTGCCGGTGCCGAGCCTGCTGTGGCCGCCAGGTCATGGGCGCGATAGCGGCAGCGCGGGGCTGACCGCGCAGCAGGCGCTCGATCTGGGCCTGGACGTGCTGGTCCGCGAGCTGGACTGGGATGGTCGTCACGGGCAGCATGTCCGCAGCCTGCTGCTGGCGCTGGTCGCCGATCCGGCGGTGATCGCCTACCGCCAGGCGATCGTCGTGGAGCTGGCGGGCAGGCAGCGGCTCTGTGCGGCGCTGGCGGCGCTGCTGCCACATCTGGCGGAGCTGGCGCAGCCGCGCAGCGCGGGCTGGGGCCACGAGTCGCCACTGCTGACAGTGCCGCCGCGTCTCA
The DNA here is from genome assembly GCA_036374795.1 of Herpetosiphonaceae bacterium. Taxonomy (NCBI): domain Bacteria; kingdom Bacillati; phylum Chloroflexota; class Chloroflexia; order Herpetosiphonales; family Herpetosiphonaceae; species Herpetosiphonaceae bacterium. Next base: position 18,457 of record DASUTC010000287.1, on the reverse strand, counting down.
GCGATCTTGAGCACTACGTCGCCTGTATCGACGAGCTACACGCGGCGCTCAGCGATGAGGATGGGCTTCATGCGGCGGGCTGGCGCGGCCTGCTCGACTATGTGCGGGCTACGCGGACGAGCGAGGAGTTTCAGGCGCTCGCCGCCGAGCTGCCGGAGCTGCGCGCGCAGCTCGATCAGGCTGCCAGCGTCACGATTGGCGTTAACCTCGATCGCGATCTGCGTCCGGTCGCGGCGACACTGGTTTCGATCAACCGCGAGCCGTTTGTCGGGCCGCGCTCGCTGGTGCAACGGCTGCTGGGCCGCTCGACGCCCGCCACGCTTCCCGGCGCGACGATCCTGCGCCAGATCGCCGAGCGCCCGCCGGAGGTCGATCCGCTGTCGCGCGATTTGCAGCAGATCTTGTCGGAGGTGGTGCAGCCGGTCGCGGCGGCGCTTGAGCGCTATGGTCGCGTTCAGGTGCGTCCGCTGGCCGCGCTGGAGCAGGAGCTGGCCTTTTTCTTGAGCGCGGTGCGCTTCGCTGCACGCCGCGCCGCGCAGGGCTTGCCCGTCTGCCTGCCGGTGATCGACGCGCGCGAGCATAGGCTGGCCGAGGCGTACAATCCGAGCCTGGCGATCCAGCTTGCCGCGCCGTCGGGCAACGGCCACCAGGCCGGTGCCCTGCCGCTCGTGCTCAATCCGATCGATTTCGAGCCGGGGCGGATTGTGTTTTTGACCGGCCCCAATCGCGGCGGTAAGACGACCTATCTGCGCGCAGTGGGCCTGAATCAGGTCTTGTTCCAGGCCGGGGCCTATGTCGCGGCAGCTCAGGCGCGGATGGTTCCCGCCGACGCGATCCTGACGCATTTTCCGCCGGTCGAGGGCGTGGAGCTGGGCGCTGGCCGCCTGGACGACGAGGCGCGGCGGCTGCGCGAGATGTTTGCCCAGGCAACGCCCAACAGCCTGCTGCTCTTCAACGAGCCGCTGACCAGCACGGGCGAGCGCGAGGCGCAGGTTTTGGCGGGCGATGTGCTGCGCGCGCTGCGGCTGCTGAGAGCGCGGACGGTCTATGTCACGCATCTGCACGCGCTGGCATATGAGCTTGAGTTGCTCAACGGCGCGGACGGCGGCGCGACGATCATGAGCTGGATCGCGGGCGTGGCCGAGGATGCCGCGCGCACCTATGTGATCCGGCCAGGCACGCCAGCCGCGCGCTCGCATGCCGCGACGATCGCCGAGCAGCATGGGATTACCTTCGCGCAACTGGCGCGGCAGCTTGCCGATCGCGGCGTGACGCGGCAGGAATGATCCGCAAGGCCCTCTTTGCCCCCGTTGACGCACGCTCTAAATCGCGCCATACTACAGAGAGTGATCGCGATATGTAAGGAGGAGTCGTGCCCCAATCGATTCATACATTTCGCCTCGACAACGGCCTGACGGTGGTTGTCGAGCCGATGCCCTACGTCCGGTCTGTCGCCTGGACGCTGCTGCTGCACGCCGGATCGGCAAACGATCCCGCAGGGCAGAGCGGCGCGGCGCAGCTCCTCAACGGCATGGTCTTTCGCGGGGCGGGCGAGCGCGACGCGCGGGCGCTCTCGAACGCACTGGATGAGCTGGGCGTGCAGCGCAGCGGCGGCGTCGGCACCGAGTACACGACGTTTAGCGGCGCGCTGCTGGCCGAGGATTTCGATGCGGCGCTAGCGCTGTATGCCGATGTCGTGCGCCGCCCGCACTTGCCCCCCGCCGAGCTGGATGCGGTCCGCGCGCTCACGCTGCAATCGATCCAGTCGCTCAACGATAATCCGGTGCAGCGGCTATTCAACGAGTTCAACAAGATCTATTTTCCCGGCCCGTTCGGGCGCTCGACGCTTGGCGAGCCCGACGAGCTGGATCAGATTGATCCGGCAGCGCTGCAAGCCGACCATGCGGCGCGCTACCGGCCAGCCGGGGGCGTGCTGGCGATTGCCGGCGGCGTCGAGCCGGAGCAGGCGCGCGACACGGCGGAGCGGCTCTTTGGCGATTGGCAGGGAGCGCCGCCCACATGGCCGCAGCCGCAGGCCAGGAGCGGACCGCTGTACCATCATCTCCAGCAGGAGACGGCGCAGACTCAGATCGCCGTGGCCTACCAGTCGTTGCCGCTGGGCGATCCGCACTACTACCACGAGCGCCTGGCGCTGAATGTCTTGTCTGGCAGCATGGCCTCGCGGCTCTTCACCGAGGTGCGCGTCAAGCGCGGCCTGGTGTACACGGTCTACGCAACGCCGCGCCTGTACAGAGGTCTTGGTCTGGTGCTGGGCTATGCCGGAACGCAGCCGGGCCGCGCGCAGGAGACGGTCGAGGTGATCCTGGGCGAGCTGCGGCGGCTTGGCGAGGGCGTGACGGCGGAGGAGCTGAATCGTGCCCGTACCGGCCTGCTGTCGGCGCTGGTGATGCAGGGCGAGTCCAGCACGGCGCGCGCGGCTGCGCTAGCCGGCGACGTGTTCCTGATCGATCGGCCTCGCACGCTCGAAGATATTCGCGGCGCGGTCGAGGCGGTGACGATCGATGCTCTAAACGAGTATCTGGCGCAGCACACGCCGCAGACCTTTACGGTGATAACGCTCGGCCCCGCGCCGATCGACCTCAACAACCATCAGGAGTAGATATGCGCTACGATCACCATACGCTGGCAAATGGCCTGACGATTGTTGGCGAGTATAACGAGGCGGCACAGTCGGTGGCGATCGGCTTTTTTGCTCGTACCGGCTCGCGGGATGAGACGCCCGAAATCTCCGGCGTCAGCCATTTTCTCGAACATATGATGTTCAAAGGCAGCGCCCGCCGCTCGGCGGAAGATGTCGATCGCGAGTTTGCCGAGATGGGCGCGAGCTACAATGCCTTCACCTCCAATGAGAACACGGTGTACTATGGCGCGGTGCTGCCCGAATTTCAGGAGCATCTGATCGACTTGCTGGCGGATATGCTGCGTCCCAGCCTGCGCCAGGAGGATTTCGATACCGAGAAGCAGGTGATCCTCGAAGAGATCGCGATGTACAAAGATCGTCCGGCCTACTCGGTCTATCAGCTTGCGCGCGAGGTCTATCATCACGGGCATCCGCTCGGCAACAGCGTGCTGGGCTCCACCGAGAGTATCTCCGCGTTGCAGCGCGATCAGATGATGGCGTATTTCAACCTGCGGTACGCGCCCAACAACATGGTCGTGACGCTGACGGGCAGGTACGACTGGGATGCTGCGGTGGCGCAGATCGAGCGCGTGTGCGGCGCGTGGCAGCCCGCCGAGACGCCGCGCGCGCTCTGGGAGCCGCAGCCGATCCCGCAGGAGCATATGCGGGCCGATCCGCAGCGCGATCGAATCTATCTGGCGGCGGTCGCTCCCGGCCCCTCGGCGCAGGACGACGAGCGGTACGCGGCGGATGTGCTGGCCCAGGTGATCGGCGGCGGTCGCGGATCGCGGCTCTACTGGGCGCTGGTCTATCCCGGCATCGCACATAGCGCCGATATCAGCTACGCCGAGCAGGACGGCGCGGGCGCGTTCTATATGTTCGTCTCGTGCGATCCGTCGCGTACCCGCGAGGTGATCGATCTGACCCGCGCGACGCTGCATACGGTACAGGCCGAGGGCATTACCGACGACGAGCTGGCGCGCGCGCGGCGCAAGCTTGCGTCGGGGCTGGTGCTGCACTCCGAGACGCCCATGGGCCGCCTGACGTCGGTCGGCTTCGACTGGATCTATCGCGGGCGGATCGAGCCGGTCAGCGAGCAGGTCGATCGGCTGCTGGCGGTGACGGGCGACGACGTGGATGCGCTGCTGCGCGGCAAGCCATTCGATAACCTGACGCTGGTCGGGCTGGGGCCGCTGGCCGAGGCGTCGTAGGCAACGTTGATAAGGAACCACATCATGAACGAAGCGCGGCTGGTCCGCATCAGCAAATATCTCAGCAAGCATCTGCGCCATCAGCCTGAGCGGCTTGGCCTGACGCTCGCGCCGGGCGGCTGGGTAGCAGTGGACGAGCTGCTGGCCGCCTGTGCGCGAAACAACTTTCCGATCAGCCGCGCCGAGCTGGAGGAAGTCGTATCGCAGAACGATAAGCAGCGCTTCGCGTTCGATCCGTCGGGCGCGTCGATCCGCGCGCAGCAAGGCCACAGCGTCGAGGTCGATCTGCAACTTGAGGCCGCCACGCCGCCGCAGATGCTCTACCACGGCACCGTCGAGCGCTTCCTTGCGGCGATCCTGCGCGACGGTCTGCTCAAGATGCAGCGCCATCACGTGCATCTCTCAGGCGACCTGGCGACCGCGACAAAGGTCGGGGCGCGGCGCGGGCAGCCGGTGATCCTGGCGGTAGACGCCGCCGCGATGCAGCAGGCGGGCTTTCGCTTCTTCCGCTCCGGCAACGGCGTCTGGCTGGTGGATCACGTGCCGCCGGAGTATCTGCGGCGAGTCTCCTGAGCGCCGTATTGTACGGTAGCCAGAGCTAGGGAATTGTGAGCGTCATCCCCGGATAGATCAGAATCGGGTTGGCAATCTGGCCTTGGTTCGCCTGATAGATGCGCCAGTACTGCGTGCCATCGCCGTAATAGCGCTGCGCAATCGACCAGAGCGAGTCGCCGGGCTGCACCGTGTAGCTTCCTGAGCCGTCAACAATCGCTCCGGGATCATGTGATAGTTGGCGGGGAATGGTAAGCTCCTGCCCAGGAAAGATCATGCTTGGATTGGCGATCTGGTGCTGGTTCGCCTGATAGATAGTGTTCCAGCCCGTGCCATTACCATACGCCTGCTGCGCGATCGACCAGAGCGACTCGCCGGACCGAACGGTGTGTAATCCTTGTACTTCGCCGCTCTGTGGCGGTACTGGCGCTGGCGCTGGTGTAGACATGCTCTGGATCACGATCCGTTGACCTGGGTAAATCATGTGGGGATTGGCTCCGATCACATTCCGATTTGCGTCATAAATCGTAGTCCAGAGATTCGCGTTGCCGTAGAACCTCCAGGCAATGCCCGTTAGCGTATCGCCCGATTGCACGGTGTAGACGGTCGCTCCCGTCTGCTGGGCACGATCGGCGGATGGCGCATCCTGCACAGCGGGGATCAGCAGCGTCTGCCCTGGCTCGATGGATGGCGGAGCGCTCTGCTCCTGGCTGGCAGCAGCCGCGCCGATGGCTGCCCGCTCAGGCGCTCGATACTGCTGGCGCTCGACCAGGATCGCATCGTCGTTTGTCTGTACAGGAGCAGATGCCGGCTGGGGAGCGGGGCTAGGTGCGGGCGCTGCACTGCCGCCAAGCGGACTCAAAGCCAGCAGGCTTCCCAGCAGCACCCTGACACCGGCAGCGTGCAGCCCGCGATGCGACTGTCGGCGTGGTGTGCGGCGCGCGAAGCGGTTGGCTGCAAAGACCTGTTGGGAGCGGATGGGTGGCTGCTGCGACAGGAGCGCAGCCAGCAGTTGTTGGTCCTTGCAGCGTCGATAAGCTTGTTTGACACGATACGTGCGGCAATCAGAGCACATGGCGAGGTGAAAGCCCATCGTAGCGCGTAGAGCGTCGTATGAGCTGGGCGTCACACCCTGGTTCAGCAGACGGCGAACTTCACGACAGTCCATAGGATACACTCCTTTCAAGAGCCTTACACACGCAGCCGACGCACGACGTGATCTGTGGGATGCAGAAGCACCTCCTTCGTTGCCAAAGGCCGTTTTTCAAATTGACCGCATACAAGCACGGTTTTTTGTGCGCAGGTCGATAAGAGCGTCAGGCGATGATGTCGTTGGGTTGTTGGTATGAGGCTGTGTCTAAAGACATTTAGGATTGTTGTGGAGTCGTTGGCGGCGGAGCAGGGGGGGATCTGCTTCCCTCCGTTGCTACATAGTATAGTACATCTGTCAATTTAAACGCTGTAAAGATGGCGTAGCTGTTGACGAGATCTGAGGAAGGGCGTATGTAGTTTCGTATTAGCAGAAGCCACATACGCCCCCAATCGACCTACCCCGTATTGCGCAGCCCCGCCGCAACGCCGTTGACCGTCAGCAGCACGGCCTGCTCAAGCAGCGGATCGGGATCGTGGGACGCGCGCAGCCGGTGCAGCAGCGCAACCTGGATGTAGCTCAGCGGATCGACATACGGATTGCGCCGACGAATCGAGCGCTGCAACGTCGGCCACTGATCCAGCAGGTGGTCGATCCCGGCGACCGCGCAGACGGCCTGCACCGTGCGGCGATACTCGTCCGCGATCAGCTTCCACATCCGCTCGCGCACGCCAGCATCGGGCACCAGCGAGGTATAGCGCTCGGCAATATGCAGATCGGCTTTCGCCAGCACCATCTGCGCGTTGTCGAGCGTGGTACGCCAGAACGGCCACTCACGATACATCGTCTGGAGCAGCGCCAGCCGCCCGGCGCGATCCTCGGCCAGATACTGCTCGACGGCGGTGCCCAGGCCGTACCAGCCCGGCAGCGTATGGCGGCTTTGCATCCAGGCAAAGACCCACGGGATCGCGCGCAAGTCTTCCAGGCGGTCGCTTTGCTTGCGGCGGGCAGGCCGCGAGCCGATCTTGAGGTTGCTCAGCTCGTCGATCGGCGTCGCGCCGTGGAAGTAGGGCAGAAAATCGGGATGCTCGACCAATGAGCGATAGGCGCAGAAGCCCTGGTCGGCCAGCGCGTCGAGCGCCGCCTCCCACTCCGGCGGGATCGTCGGCGTGACGTACGGCGTGCTGGCGATCAGTGCGGCGTTGAGCACCTGCTGGAGATGTCGCGCGGCGATGCCCCGCTGCCCATAGCGATCCGAGATGACCTCGCCCTGCTCGGTGAGCTTGAGCCGCCCGCGCACGGTTCCGGCTGGCTGCGCCATGATCGCGGCGTTGGCCGGACCGCCGCCCCGCCCGATCGCGCCGCCGCGCCCGTGGAACAGCTCAAGCGAGACTCCCGCCTGATCCGCCACCTCCACCAGCGCGCGCTGCGCCGTGTAGAGCGCCCAGGATGCCGGTAAGAATCCGGCGAGCTTGTTGCTGTCGGAGTAGCCGACCATCACCTCCTGGTGGTTGTGGCGCAGCGCCAGATGCTCGCGATACGCGGGCAGCGCAAAGAGATCGGCCATGATCCGTGGCGCGTGCGTCAGGTCCTCGCGCGTCTCGAAGAGCGGCACAATATCGAAGCGGCTGTACTCGCCGCGCCGGTACAGCGCCGCCTCTTTCGCCAGCAGCAGCGCCGCCAGCAGATCGCTCGCGCCCGTGGTCATGCTGATGATGTAGGTGTGGGTGGCGTTTGGGCTCAACTGCTCAAGGATCGCGTGCAGCAGCCGGAAGGTCGCGATCGTCTCGTTGGTTTCGTCGCCAAAGCTCAGCCGCGCCGGGATCAGCGGGCGATTGGTCTGGAGTTCCCGGCTGAGCAGCGCGACGCGCTCCGTCTCGGTCAGAGCGGCGTAGTCGGCGCAGACATCGGCGAATGCGAAGATCTCGGCCAGCGCGCTGGTGTGTCGCTCCGAGTGCTGACGAATATCCAGCCTCAGCAGATGCAGGCCAAAGACCTCCACCTGCCGGATCACGTCGGCCAGCAGCCCGTCGGCGATGGCGGCTCCACCATGCGCGCGCAGGCTGCGGTCGATGATCCTGAGATCGTGCAGCAGCTCGACATTGTTCAGATACCATCTGCCGCCGGTATCAACCGCGTCCGCGCCCCAGACCGGCTGGAAGGTTTGGGCGTGCTGTCGGCTGAGCAGCAGCTTTTCGCGGATATAGGTACAAAACTGGCGGTACGGCTCGAACGGGATGCGCTGCGTGACGTTCTGGGCCACATCAGGGAAGCGCTGCTCGTGCAGCGCCAGCGTAGCGCGCAGCTCGTCGCTGTAGGGCGTGGCGTGCGCCGATGAGGTCATGTTGTGCGCCAGGTCCTCGATTGCGTGGACGTAGTGGTTGAGCGCCCGCGTATGCAGCAGCCGCACGGTTTCAAGTGTCACCTCAGGCGTGACAAACGGGTTGCCGTCGCGGTCGCCGCCGATCCACGAGCCGAAGCGCAGCAGCGACGGCACGCGCCACTCGTGGTCGGGATAGTACTCGCGCAGCGCTGCCTGAAGATCGCGGTAGATCAGCGGCACGATCGGCAGCAGCGTTTCTTCGCAGAAGTACAGCCCTTTCTTGACCTCGTCGATCACCATGGGCCGCACATCGCGGATCTCATGCGCCTGCCACAGCCCGACGATCTCGCTGCGGAGCGCCTGCTCGATCTGCTGCTGCTCGCGTGGCAGGAGATCGGTCGATTCCATGCGCGTCAGCAGGGCCGAGATGTTGCGCAGCTTTTCAAGGATCGTCCGGCGCTTCGACTCGGTGGGATGCGCGGTGAAGACGGGCTTGACGACCATCCGATCGAGGAGCGTCTGCACGTCGTGCGCGCTGTAGCCGCTCTCGCGCAGGCGGGCGATGGCCTCGTCCAGCGATTCGGCGACGGGCGGGTTGGTGCGCTCGCGCTCGCGCAAGACCCGCAGCCGCTCGTGCTGCTCGGCGAGATTGACGAGGCCGAAGTAGGTGGTGAAGGCTTTGATCAGAATGTGAATCTGCGGCAGGTCCAGCGCCTCGATCTGTCGCGCCAACTCCTGGGCTGCCGGATCTGCCGCGCGCTCGTCCTCGCGCGCAAGCTTGGCTAGCTCGCGCACACGTTCTTCCAGGGCGAACGCGGCCTCTCCGGCCTGCTCGCGGATCACCGAGCCAAGCATGTCGCCAAGGAGATGGATCGTTTCGGAGAGTGGCTCGCGGGTGCCTGTCCTCAGCATGGCGTTGTCCTCATCTTCCATACAACACCGCGCCTCCTTTGCCGCGTTAGAGCACATCTATGTACTAGGTTGATGTTCCCACAGGTGACGAAGTTACGCAAGCTGAGGGCCAGCGGGCATCATGGTACATACATATTTGACGAACCGGCTTCTGTTCGGTACCGTATCGGGGGACACCTCCCATAATTGAAAGGACGACACACATGCGTTTCATTCACCTGGGGCTGCTCGCGCTCCCGCTGCTGGCCCTGGCGGCATGCGGCCAGCCCACCGACAACACGGTCCCATCCGATAGCACCGGCAGCACCGGCGCGGCTCCTGCGGCGTCGGCAAGTGCGGCTCCTGCGGCGTCGGCCAGCCCTGCGTCCGGGAATCAAGCTGGAGACGCAGCAGCCGATCCGTCGGAGCGCAACAACAAATATTCCGCCGCGCCAGCCATGCAGATCGACCCGAACAAGAAGTATATCGCGACGATCGAGACGACCAAGGGCACGATGAAGGCCGAACTTTTCGCCAAAGAAGCGCCCAAGACGGTCAATAACTTCGTGTTTCTGTCGCGCGAAAACTTCTATCAGAACGTGAAGTTTCACCGGATCATCAAAGATTTTATGGTCCAGACCGGCGATCCGACCGGCACCGGCACGGGCGGTCCCGGCTATCGCTTCGAGGACGAGCCGATCCCCGACAGCCTGAGCTACCAGCGCGGCACGCTGGCGATGGCGAACGCCGGGCCGAACACCAACGGCTCGCAGTTCTTTATCGTCCACGCCGACTATCCGCTGCCCAAGAACTACACCATCTTCGGCAAGCTGACCGAGGGCCTCGAAACGCTGGACGCCATCGCGAACACGCCGACGACGGGCGCCGAGGGCTCGACGCCGACCGAGGATGTGCGCATCACGAATATTACGATCGCGGAGGAATAAACGGAGAGGCGCTCCCCCGGTCGCAATCGACCGGGTGAGCGCCTGGACTCTATCCTTCATCCCCAAACAGCCGCTCATACACCGCCCGCAATTTCTCCATGCCCAGGCGCAGCCGCGTATGCAGCGTGCCGATCGGCACGCCCAGGTGCTCGGCGGCCTCGCGCCGGGTAAAGCCGCGCCAGAAGATCATCTCGATCGCCTCGCGCTGTGGCAGCGGCAGACTTTCAAGCGTCGTGCGGATCTCGTCGCGCATCAGCGCCTCGTCGAAGCTGGCGTCGGGCGTGGTCAGGTAGTGGAGCTGCTCGGTCGAAACCTCGCGGCTGCGGTGCTTGTTGCGGCGGCTGCGCAGCTCGTCGATCGCGCGGTGATGCGCGATGCCCAGCAGCCATGATACCAGGCTGCCGTGGCCCGGCTGGTAGCTGGCGATATTATTCCAGCAGCGCAGAAAGACATCCTGGGTGATCTCCTCGGCGATCCCGTGATCCTGGACGATCCTCAGCGCCATGCTGTAGACCAACCGGCCATAGCGATCGTAGAGCACGGCCAGGCCGTGCGGTTCCCGATTGCGCAGCAGGCCGAGCAGTGCTGCATCATCGATCGCCAGAGACGATGCCGTCGGATCGTCCACGTCTGCTCCTTCCGGTGGGTGATCGTCGGTGTTCACCATGCGCAGCGCGCTGCTGGCTACGCCGCGTTGCGGTATACGGGCAGGATAACCCCTCTTGTTCCGCGCTGTCAACGCTCGCCGTATCTGCGGCCACCTCATGCAGAATCAAGGTACCTTTTTGGGAACGTGTTCGATTCTGCATCAGAAAGGGGTGTTTTGGGGGAATCCCGCGCCGTGGCACCCGCCCCGGCCTGGCGGCGCGAATCCTACAGCTCGGTGTTCCGCAGGCGGGTCGCGCCCATCAGCATCGGCAGCAGGAGCGCCAGGGCCGTGAGCAGCACTGCCAGGCTCCAGCCCACGGCATAGACCCAGCCGCCCCAGATCGGTGCGGCAAACTCCGCGCCGGTCGTCAGCATCAGCATCAGCCCGGCGTACGCCAGGTAGGTGGGCGTGCCCAGGCAGCCCGCGCGGGTACTCGTCATCTTGCGCGGCTGCTGCCAGTCGAACCTGGGAAACGCAGCGCCGAAGCCGGTGGTGATGCCCGCCACGCCCGCGCCGGTCAGCAAGACCAGCAGCCAGCTCTCCGCAAGCTGGAGCGGCGGGATCTGCTTGAGTATGCCAAGCACGACGACGAAGGCGCTGCCGATCAGCGGAAAGGGCAGCCAGGCCAGGGTCCATTTTGCCCACAGGATTGTCCAGGTGTCGAGCGGCGCGAGCTTGAGCAGCCAGATCGTGGTGCCTTCGCGGCTCAGCCCGGTCATGCCGATATGGCTGGCGATCAGCATACAGACGAAGAGGCCCATCGCGATCAGCCCGGAGTCGGCAAAGCGCTCCGAGCCGAGCCGCGTTTCACTAAGCTGCGTATCGGTGACGACTTGCCAGATCCAGAAGACGGAGATCGCCAGCGGAAAGAGGAGCTGCGACAGTTGTTGCAGATCGCGGGGCAGGATTTGCAGATCTTTGCGCACGATCGCGCCGTAGCGGCTGCCCGCTCTGCGTCCGGCGCTCGCGCTGAGCACCCGCCGCGCCCGGCGGCGCACCCGACCACCGCCCGTGCCTGCCATGCTGACCCAGCCGCTGTAGTACAGGTACTCGGCCAGCACGACGCACACGGCAAACAGTCCCAGCGTCGCCAGAAGGTACAGCCCGCCGAAGATCAGCAGCGTTTGCAGATCGCCGGTGCCCGCCGCCACCAGCACGCGCGCGCCCCAGGAGGTCGGCAGCCAGGGAATATCGAACTGAAGCAGCCGCTCGGCGTTTTGCGGCGTGGCGATGTCGTCCACCGTTCGGGTGAGTAGCTGCGAGCCGATGTAGATCGCCAGGCCAAACAGGCCGCCGATGATCGTCAGCACGTCGCGCAGCCGCTTGGCGGGGATGAATCGGACCAGCAGCATGGTCAGCAGCGCGCCGATGCTGACCGGCAGCAGCGGCAGCAGCGCGAGCACCACCAGCAGCGCCAGGTAGAAGCCGATGCCATAGCCCAACGCCTGACCATAGCCGGCCAGCGCCGGAGCCAGCAGCGCGAAGAAGAGCAGGTAGGTGGTGAACAAGCCTTCCAGAAAGCGCGCCAGAAAGACCGAGCGTACCGGCACGGGCGTCACCAGCAGCGTATCCAAATCGCGCGATAGGTAGAGCGTGGAGAGCACGAACGAGATGCTGCTCAGCAGCAGCGGAAACGCGAAGATGCTCAGCACAATGCTCGGAACCGCGGCAAAGAAGCGATCGAAGCTGCCGAACTGTGCGCTTAGCTCAGGCGCGATCCGCTCAAGATCCAGCAGGCCACGCACGATGAATCTGCTAAAGATGTACAGCCCGTACGAAAGCGCCAGGATCACCAGCACGCCGATCAGCGTCGAAAGCTTGCGGGTCAGCTTGCCGCGCCAGAAGCTATTGCGCGCCACCTGCCAGCGCGCCCGCAGGATCGTCCACGCTCCGCCGATGACCGATGGCCCTGCTATCGTCACACGCACTCCAATCTGTTTCGAGTTCCAGGTTCCAAGTTTCAAGTTTCAAGTTTCAAGTTCCGAGTTCTTGGTTCTTCGTTCTCGTCCCTACGCCAGCACCTCGGCGATCTCGGCGTACTCCGCGCCGCCCGTCAGCGCCAGGAAAATATCTTCGAGCGATTGCCCGGTGCTGCCCTGGCGCAGCTCGTTCATCGTGCCCGCCGCGATGACGCGCCCGCCGGAGATGATCGCGACTCGATCGCAGAGCCGCTCGGCAATCTCTAGGATATGGGTGGTAAGAAACACAGCAGTGCCGCGCGCCGCGAGCTGCCGCAAAATGTCTTTGATCAGCCGGGCGCTGCGCGGATCGAGGCCGACGGTCGGCTCGTCCAGAAAGAGCACGCGCGGATCGTGCAGCAGCGCTCCGGCCAGCGCGGTCTTCTGGCGCATCCCGTGCGAAAACCCGCCGATCAGCTCGTCGCCGTGCTCTTGCAGATCGAAGAGCTTGAGCAGCTCCTCGCCACGCCGTTGAATATCCGCGCGCGGGATGCGATACAGCCCGCCGATGAACTGCAAAAACTCGCGCGCCGTCAGCTTCTCCGGCAGATACGGCTCGTCCGGCACGTAGCCCAGCAGGGATTTTGCGGCGATCGGATTGGCCTGTATATCATGCCCGCCGATGTAGGCGTGCCCGGCTGTGGGGCGCAGCAGGCCGATCAGCATCTTGATCGTCGTGGTCTTGCCCGCGCCGTTCGGCCCCAGAAAGCCAAAGATCTCGCCGCCCCAGACGCTAAGATCGACGCCCGCGACGGCGACGGTCTGGTTGAATTCTTTGCGCAGGCCATGCGCCGCGATGATTGGCTGCGCGCTGCCGTTGTTCATGCTCCGCTCCATCGGTTGGATGATACCGTACTGGCATTGTAGCACGGCTCGTCGTACACACGCCGCCCTGCGCAGATCGATGCATTTCCTTTACAGTCGGCGCTTACGCCTGTATAGTTACGCTGCATATATTGCGCTACGATGAGGTTTTACACACAAGCATGACCCAAGCTGTTGATCAGAGCATGTCGGCGGAACTGCACCACGAGGTTGCGCGCCGCCGAACGTTTGCCATTATCTCGCATCCCGATGCGGGCAAAACCACACTTACCGAAAAATTCTTGCTCTACTCCGGCGCGATCGATCTCGCGGGCTCCGTCCGCGCGCGCGACAATCGCCGCCGCGCCACCTCCGACTGGATGGAGCTTGAGCAGGAGCGCGGCATTTCGATTACCTCGACGGTGCTTCAGATCGACTATCAGGGCTACCGGCTGAATCTGCTGGATACGCCCGGCCACCGCGACTTCAGCGAGGATACGTACCGCGTGCTGATGGCGGTCGATAGCGCGATCATGGTGCTGGACAGCGCCAAGGGCATCGAGCCGCAGACCAAAAAGCTGTTCGAGGTCTGTCGCCTGCGCCAGATTCCGATCCTGACCTTTATCAACAAGCTCGATCATGATGGCCGCGATCCGCTCGATCTGCTGGATGAGATCGAGCGTGTGCTGGGGCTGAGCGCGGTGCCCATGAACTGGCCGATCGGCAGCGGGCCGAGCTTCCAGGGCGTGTACGATCTGCGCACGCAATCCGTGCTGCGCTTCGAGAAGACGACCCATGGGCAGCATCGTGCGCCCGTGCATGTCAGCGCGCTGGACGATCCGCGCCTGGCGCAGCTTCTCGGCGATGATGCGCACGCCCGTTTGAGCGAAGAGATCGAGCTGCTGGCGGGCGCGGGCGCGACGTTCGATCGCGAGCGGTTTCTGGCGGGCGATGTCACGCCGGTCTTCTTTGGCAGCGCGCTCAACAACTTTGGCGTCGAGCCGTTTCTGGCCGCGCTGCTCGATCTTGCCCCGGCACCAGGGCCGCGCGTGAGCAGCCAGGGATCGATCGCGCCGACAGACGAGGCGTTTAGCGGCTTTGTCTTCAAGCTGCAAGCCAATATGGACCCCAGGCACCGCGACGAGATCGCGTTTCTGCGGGTCTGCTCAGGACGCTTCCAGAAAGATATGCTCGTGCATCATCCCCGCCTGGGCCGCGCGATCCGGATGAATCGTCCGCATCGCCTGTTTGCGCGCGAGCGAGAAACCGTCGAGGAAGCCTATCCCGGCGATGTGGTCGGCCTGTCCAATCCCGGCCTGCTGGCGATCGGCGATACGCTGAGCACCTGCGATGGCCTGCACTTTACGGCGATCCCACGCTTTACGCCGGAGCGCTTTGGCGTGCTCCATCTGCGTGATGTAACCCGCTATAAGCAGTTTCACAAAGGCGTCGAGCAGCTTGAGGCGGAAGGCGTGATCCAGGTGTTGCACGATCGGGATACCCAGCGCCGCGCGCCGATTCTGGCCGCTGTCGGCGACCTACAGTTCGATGTCGTGCAGGCGCGGCTCGTAGCCGAGTACAAGGTCGAGACGACGATCGAGCGGCTGCCGCATGTCACGGCGCGCTGGGTTGCGGGCGACCCGGCGGTGCTGGAGCAGGTGCGCTGGCCGATGCAGAGCATCCGCACCTACGATCGCGCCGATCGGCTGGTGGTGATCTTTTCGTCGGAGTGGGAGCTGAACTATTGTCTGCGCGAGCATCCGCGCCTCGAGTTCCGCGAGGTTGCCGAATAAGCGGCTGCCGTGCGCTGCTACGCGGCGCTGCTCCGCGCAGCTTTCCTTAAGCGTCGCCGCTGCCGGAACGATTGCGCCAGGCCGCTGCGCGGCGCGAACAGCAGCGCCAGGCCAAAGAGCGCGCCGCTCAGCAGCACGATCGTCGGGCCGGACGGCAGGTTACGCCAGTAGGAGATGTACAGCCCGACGACACCGGCTGTGACGGCCAGGCCAGCCGCCAGGAGCAGCATCGTGATCATCCGCTGTGTCAGCAGGCGAGCGGTCGCCGCCGGTGCCAGCAGCAGCGCCAGCACCAGCAGATTCCCGACCGTCTGAAACGCGGTGGTCAGCGCGAGCGCCAGCAGCACCAGCAGCAGGCCGTCCCAGAGCGCCAGCGAGCGGCCCTGCGCGGCGGCCAGCGCCGGGTCGAACGCGATCAGCACCAGCTCTTTGTAGAAGAAGCCGATCAGTGCCGCCACCACCACCACGACCACCGCCGTCAGCACCAGATCGAACGTCGAGATGCCGAGCACGTCGCCCAGCAGAATCGTCGCCAGGTCGCGTACGCCGCTGCGCGCGAAGTTGAGCAGCACGATGCCCAGCGCGAACGAGCCGGAGAAGAACACGCCGATCGCGGTATCTTCGCCGATGCCCTGCTGCCGTCCAACCACGCCGATCAGCCACGCGACGATCAGCGCGAAGATGAGCGCGCCGCCCATCAGGCTGCCGCCAAGCAAAAACGAGATCACGACTCCGGCAAAGAGCGCGTGACGCATCGCCTCGCCCATGAACGCCAGCCCGCGCAGCACCACGAACGAGCCGACCAGCGCGCACAGCACGCCGACAAGCACGACAGCCAGCAGGCCCCGCTGCATAAACGGGTACTGAAGCGGCTCAAGATAGGTTTGCAGATTGAACCAGTTGAGCATATTCGGTCAAGCTAAACAGAACAACCAGGTGGATGCAGTAGCAGGATGGCGATAGGATACTGCACGAAAAGTGCAGGTATTTCGCGCGACCACGGCTATGCCATTGCAACGCTTTGTCGGCTACTCCTTTACCCAGATTACTGTACTTGTTCCTCGTTCATATCAAGGTTCGTAATAATCCGTCTGATTTCATCAGCAGCAATATCGCCTTGTTCAGGCTTTGAATACAGCGTCACTAACACTACCGAGTCTTCTCGTACCAGATAGTAGATAACGCGATAGCCGCCGCTTTTACCCTTGCCTAGATCTGAATTCTTGACTCGTACCTTGAACACGCGATAGGACACGCCAGCAATACGATCACCTGGTGTTTCACGCTGGGCCAGTTGATCAATCAACGGTTGAATATCTGTCTTGATATGCCGATACTTTTTTGCAAGCTGCCGAACGTTCCGTTTAAATTCTGGGGTAAAGTACACCTGAACCGGGGTCGGAGCGTCATTCGGCATCAATATCACTCCACAGCTCGGCTGCGGGCATGATCTCACCTCGTTGCGCTTCCTGCCATCCTTGTTGGAAGCTTGCTACTGCTGGCTTGAGGATGATCGTTTCTCGAAACGTCCGCATCAATTGGAGCAGGAGTGGTAGGTATTCGGGCGGTAAGGCATCCACTTCCGCAAGCACTTGATCGCGGTATTGATGTGTCATCGAAACCATTCCTCTATCCTCCATCGCTTGATAGCTCAGTATAGCATAGGGATTTTGTCTGGCAGAATGCTGCATTTCTGTGCAAGAATTCTGACGAGCACATTCCTAGGGCCTCGCCGCCGCGACAGGCCAGCGGCTCCGGGCCGAGCGCGCCGCCAGCACGCCAAAAAAGATGAGACAGGCGCAGAGCACGATCGCGCCGCCCGACGCGATGTTGGCGTAGTACGAGACATACACGCCGACGATCGTGCTGATGCTGCCGAGGCCCGCCGCCAGCGCCATGATCGAGGGCAGTGACGCGACCAGCAGCCGCGCGGTTGCCGCCGGTACTACCAGCAGCGCGACGACCATCACGTTGCCGACGGTCTGAAGCGCGGCCACGATCGTCAGGGCCAGCAGCGTGAAGAGCACCGCGCTCAGGAGCGCGACGTTGCGGCCCTGCGCGGCGGCCAGCGCCGGATCGAACGCGATCAGCACCAGTTCTTTGTACATCAGCGCGACCGCCAGCAGCACGCCGCCGCCGATGATCGCCGTCAAAAGGAGATCCTGGGGCCGCACCGCAAGCACGTTGCCGATCAATAGCTCGCTGAGCGCGCGGCTGGCAGAGCGGCTGCGGCTTAGCAGCAGCGCGCCGAGGGCGAACGCCAC
Organism: Herpetosiphonaceae bacterium; assembly: GCA_036374795.1. NCBI lineage: Bacteria > Bacillati > Chloroflexota > Chloroflexia > Herpetosiphonales > Herpetosiphonaceae > Herpetosiphonaceae bacterium. Next base: position 1,334 of record DASUTC010000287.1, on the reverse strand, counting down.
CGTGTAGAAGATGCCGATCGCGGTGCTTTCGCGGACCTGCCGGTTTTGCGCCACCAGGCCGATGCCGATCGTGGTGATGATGCCCGCGATCAGGCCGCCGAGCAGCAGGTTGAAGTTGAGCAGGTAGGCGACCACAACGCCCGGAAACACCGCGTGGCCGAGCGCATCGCCCAGGAACGCCAGGCCGCGCACGACGATGAACGTGCCCATCACGCCACAGACGATCGCGACGATGATCGCCGCGAGGATGCCGCGCTGCACCAGGCCCAGGCTCAGCGGCTCAAGATAGGTTTGGAGATCGAACCAGTTCGGCATACCAACAGAATCTCACCAGCCACACAGCGGAACAAAGCCCAGCGATTCCTCCCATTCCTCCGCTTTTGTTCTTTGTCCTCTGTTCTTGGTTCTTGGTTCTTCTACCGATTGACAATCACCGCCTGCTCATCGCCGACGACCGCCACCTGCGAGCCGAAGGTCGAGCGCAGGATCGGCGCGGTAAAGACCTGATCGACGGGGCCGAAGGCGACAATGCCGCGATTGAGCGCCACCAGTTGATCGCAGTTTTGCTCGACGGAGTGCAGGTCGTGCGTGGAGAGCAGCACCGTATGGCCCTGGTTGCGCTGCTCGCAGAGCAGGTCGAAGATCACGCTCTGGGTTGTGGTGTCGATGCCGTTGAACGGCTCGTCCAGCAGCAGCAGATCGGCCTCCTGCGCCAGGGCACGAGCCAGAAACACGCGCTGCTGCTGCCCGCCCGACAGCTCTCCGATCTGACAGTCGCGCCGCCCGCCGAGCCGCACCTGCTCCAGCGCATGCAGCGCAATCTCGCGATCATGCCTGCGGGGCCGCTTCCAGATGCCGAGCCGCCCGTAGCGCCCCATCAGCACCACATCCAGCACGCTTAGCGGAAAGCTCCAGTCGACATCGCGGCGCTGCGGCACGTACGCCACCCGCTGGCGCACCGACTCGATCGGCTGTCCAAGCACGCGCACCCGCCCGCTCAGCAGCCGCGTCGCGCCGACGATCGCCTTGAGCAGCGTGGTCTTGCCCGCGCCGTTCGGCCCGATCAGCCCGATAATCTGCGCCGCTGGTACCTTCAGCGTGATGTGATCGAGCACGACATGCGCGCCGTAGGCCACCGTCGCATCTTCCAATTCGATCGCGGCGGCTGCCGATGGAGCGCCGATCGAGGCCGGTTGTATCGCCGCACGTGGATGAAGCATAGTCTTTCTTCACTCTTGATATTTAGTATCAAGAACTATACGCAATAACCGATCCAGCGTCAAATTCAGCACGTGATCTGGCGAATACGGGATTGAGATATGTTTTCAGCAAGG
>DASUTC010000286.1 GCA_036374795.1 Herpetosiphonaceae bacterium | reverse complement strand
CGCCTGAGCCGACCATGAGCAGCGGCAGGCCATTGGCGTTGAAAGCCTCCACGGCAAGGTCGGGCCGCTTGTAAGGCACCATCTGCCCCACCCAGAGATAGTAGTCGTCGATGTCGATGGAGGGCGTGAACAGGCCGGTTTCGACTGGCGGATGAATGACCTCGGCCTCGCGCCGCCAGACCTTGTGGATGCGCTGCCGCACGAAGTGGGAATTGGCGGCGATGCGATCGATGCGCGCGCTGGAGCTCACGTCCCATTCCCGCAGGCGGTGGTACATGCCGGGCATGGCGATGCGCGCCAGCCAGTTCGCCTCTCGTTTGTAGCGGTGATACTGATCCCACAAATAGCGCATCGGCGAATGGCAATAGCAGGCGTGCAGCGACCGCGGCGCGGTGATCACCCCTTTCGCAGGCCCCGCCTCGCTGCTGATAACGAGATCGTAGGCGCTCAGGTCCAGTTCCTCTAGCGCCATTGGCATGAGCGGCAGGTAGTATTGATAGAGCCGTTTCGAGAACGGCAGCTTGTCGATGAAACTCGTGGTTACCTTGGCCTTCCGGATCGTCTCCGAGACGGCGCGGGGATCGAAGACGTGAGTGAACAGATCGGCCTGCGGATAGAGCTCGAGCATGCGCTCCAGCACTCGCTCTCCGCCGCGCATCGATACCAGCCAGTAATGGACGATAGCGACGCGCGGCTGCGAAAAGCGCGCCGATGCCGGCGCGGCGGGCTGCCAGGCCCGGCCGCGCGCCGGCACGTTCATGCGTAGTACTCGCTGTACCTGTTGTAATAGAACGACACGTCCTCACGGTGGAAAAAGGCCTTCTTGCGCAGGTCCACCTGGTTGAGCGCGATGCCCGCCACATTGACCAGATCCCGGCTCAGGCGGCTGCGCGCGGTGCGGATGGCGAAGCTGGAGGTCTTGCACCACCGCGCCGCAAGGACCACGGCGTCGGCCCGGCAGGCGATCGTGCGGGTGGCGGCGATCGGCAGGATCGGCGGAAGGTCAAGGATGATCCGGTCGAAGTGGGGGCGCAGCTTGTCCAGCAGGTCAGCGAAGGCCTGCCCCGTGAGCAGGTTGTCCGGCGCGTCCGTCTTGGGCCCTAGCGGCAGCACGCACAGCACCCGATCGCGTATCAGATCGTCGATGTCGATCTGGGACATGCCGTTCAGCACCTCGATCAGGCCAGGCTGATCGGGGCCCACGTCCAGGAGCCGGCTGATGCCGCGGCGGCGTATGTCGCAGTCGATCAGCATGGTGCGTTCGCCCTCGGCCGCCAGAACGTGCGACAGGCAGCAGGCCATC
>DASUTC010000285.1 GCA_036374795.1 Herpetosiphonaceae bacterium | reverse complement strand
TCCATCCTAGAGCAAGCAGATCGGAAAATCCACGGTACAGGCCGTTCAAAATGTTGCCGTCTCCTGCCGGGATAAGGACTATATCCGGAGCCTCCCACGACAACTGCTCGGCAATCTCACATGCGACTGTTTTTTTCCCTCGGCGGTATAGGGATTGTACCCAGTATTGCGAGCATACCAGCCAAACTCAGAACAAGCAGCGCGGCACAGCTCGACCGCATCGTTGTACGACCCCTCGACCAGAAAGACGTGCGCGCCATACATCAAGAGCTGAGCAAGCTTGCCCGGCGGGATTGTATGCGGGACAAAGATGACACAAGGCATTCCCTCGGCGGCGCACAGGCCAGCCAGCGAGGCAGCAGCATTTCCCGAAGATGCCGTCGCAAGGGTGGTTTCGCCCGCATTGATCGCGTGAGCAACGACCAGCGCGCTTGCCCGATCTTTGAGCGACCCTGTGGGATTGCGGCTATCGTCTTTGATCAACAGGTGCGCTAACCCAAGCGAGGCTCCCAGGCGCGCAGCGCGGATAAGCGGGGTCCAACCAATATTTAAGGAGTACAGGCCGGAACAGTGGTGTGGAGACGGATGCTGCCGGAGTGGCAGGAGCGGAGCATATCGCCAGATCGAGCGATCTGTGTTTTCCGCAAGGGCTTGGAGACTCCAGGACGCCGCGATCTGCTCGTAGTTGGGGCGCATATCAAGGGTTGCTCGACGGCGACACTGTGGGCAATCATAGCGAATGGCATCGGGTGCGTATTCTGCCGCACAGTACGAGCATTGCCACGAAAAGGGTGTGGTGATCATCTGCTGGCCTTTGCGCGGGCCTTTCTCAAAGATCCGGATCTGGCTTCCGCGCAGCGGTGGATATGCGCGGGCGCGCAGCTATCGCTATAATGTAATATAAGAGAAGCTTTACTACATTAGCATGCCGCTAGCGCGTGCTCCTGTCCGAGTCCGGCCCGTGCTTAAAAACGTTTTCGATCGACACAATCGCCTCATCGATCATCGCGGCGCTGACTCCGTAGTGCGTGACAGCACGAATACGACCATGTCCAAGCTCGCCCAGGGCAACCCCCTCGCGGCGAGCAGCCGCCAGAAAACTGCGCCAGGTAAAGCGCGGATCGATCACCCGAAAGATCACGATGTTCGTCTGCACGGTGCGCAGGTCGATCTGCACGCCCGGCATTTCGGCCAGCGCCAGCGCCAGCCGCCGCGCGTTGGCATGATCGTCGCTCAGGCGCTCGACCATCGTTTCGAGCGCGACAGGCTGGGTAAATGTATCGCTTCGTAGCTCGATCATCCTGTGCTCTCGTGGATTGTCGGGGTGAGCAGCGCTGTGCTCAGGCCGCTGCCCAGGCATTTTAGCATAATCGGCGGACCATGCCCGGCCTGCCGAAAGACGGGCAACGCGGCGGGCCGATCCCAAAGCGATACAACCGGCGCTGGTCGGCAGTGTGCTGCAACACGTGGCGCGGAACATACGATTTGAGTGGTACCATATGAGAGCTGACATAGCCCTCTGATTCTCAATGTTCGCGAGGCCCTACAGCCGGAGGAGTGGGCAGGATGGGAGCAGGCAAGACCTTAGAAGTCGCTTTAGAGACGTGGCTGGCCGATCTGGCCGAGCGACGCTTGAGCGAGCGGACGATCATTACCTATCGCTCGGCGCTGGCGCAATTCCGCCAGTGGGTGGAGACGCAGCCGGAGACGATCGAACTCGCGACGTTGCACCTGCGCACATTTCAGGACTTTATCGACTCGCTCAAGGCCCGCAGGCTGCATCATCACACGATCTTGGATTATATCGGCGTGCTCACGCGCTGGCTTCAGGATCTGGTCCACGATGGCGAGCTACCGCAGGGCGTGCCGAATGATCGCGGCAAACATCTCCAGCCCGCAGGTGTCCGCGACCGGCTGGAGCGGATGGTCGAGCGGCGCAACCCTCCCGTCGCTCCCCGCATCCCCGATCTCCGCGATCTGCCGAACTACTATCCAGACTGTCTCGCGGCCTTTCTCGCACAGCGCGGCGGTGCGCCGCCCGCGTCGGATGATGCGCGCGCCTTTCGGGAGTATCTCTCGCTGCTGCGCAATCAGGCATTGATCGGCGCGCTGTTCGCCAGCGGCGGGCGTATCTCGGAGGTCTTATCGCTGAAAACAGCGCAGGTGCGGCATCTCGGCACCATTCCCGATGCCGTGCAGATCACAGGCAAAGGACGCAAGCAGCGTCCGCTGCGGCTGGACGAGGATGCGCGGCGCTGGATCGGGCAGTATCTCCGCGTCCGGGCGCATCATCCGCTCGCGAAGATTCAGAGCGCGGAGTATCTCTTCATCTCGCACGGGCCGCGTGGCGCTGGCGCGCAGCTAACATCTGTCACCGGCTGGCGCGTCGTCAAGGCCGCCGCCGATGCGCTCGCCGATGCCCAGGTAGCAGACGGAGCAGCGCCACGTGAGGTCCGTGCCCTGCGCGCCGTGTCGCCACACGCGATCCGGCACTATGTCGCCCAGTATATGCTGGAAGAAGGCGGCCTGGCCTATCAGGATATTGCCGCGATCTTCGGCCATAGCTCGGCAATCGTCACCGAGCAGGTCTATGCGCGGCTGAGCGACGAGCGTACCCTGGAGCTGGCAGATACCGCCGCACCACGCCGCCGCAAGCCGCGCTAGACGGGCAAGAACCAGGTTCAACGTTCAACGTTCAAAGAACGCGAAACGCGAAGCTCGAAACTCGGCCCCGGTCCCTTGTTCGCTCGCCCCGGCCTACGGCGCGAATCCCGACGCCTGCCATGTGACGCTGGCGAGCTTGGCCTGCCCCGCCACGGACGGATGGAAGTAATCGCGCGTCGAGACATCGCTCGCCACGAACGTGGTGTTAAACACGGCGTTGCCGTCGAAGCGGCACTGCGGATACTGCGCGCAGACCTGCGCCAGCTGGGTGTTGAAGTCGATGTTGCGCTGCCGAACACGCTCGCGTCGGCTTACGTCGGCCTGGGTGGTCGAGAGCGGGTTGGCGAGCATCGACTGGCAGATGCCAAGCGTTGACCACGTGGTGCGCGCCGCCCAGTTGCCTTTGAGCACCGCCCACAGATTATAGATGTTCGGGATACTCACGACATAGATGCGCGCACCCGGCGACCATGTATTGAGGCTGCGCATCGCCTCTTCAAACTCGGCGCGGAAGGTGTCCACGGGCGTCATCGACGCCTCGCTCGACGTGCAGACATCGTTCGCGCCCATAAGGATCGTCACATACTCGACCTGAAGCAGGTTGACCGCCGCGACCTGATCGGAGAGGTCGGCGATCTTCGCGCCGGAAACCGCCGCATTGTAGTTGTTGCCATTGATCGCCGGATTGTTCGCCAGGATACGCAGATAGAGGCTGTTCACGGTGGCGTTGCTGCCCGTGCTCCACGAGTTGGACGGAGCATCGATGAAGCCGTTGCTGCCAGTGTTGAACGCACGGGTGATCGAGTCGCCGGTGGAGGCCATCGAGCTGGGATAGACGCCAACTGCGGCGGATGGGCTGGTTGTGCCGAGCAGCAGCAGGATCACCAGCAAGGACAGAGGCCAGATGGACGCCAGGCGGAGCGGACGAATCCTCATAGGAGTCTCCTTGGGCTGAGATGAGGGGGGATAATAGATTTGAGGCGTGTATTGTAATGGTTAAAAGTTATAAAATCAACCCCTCACAGCGCGCAGGTTGAGGCGGCAATCAGCCATTGTGCAACGTAGTAGGTCACGAGGATCGCCAGATGTGCCCAGCGGAACGAGCCAGCGAAGCGATCGATCGCCAGCAGCGAGTCGGAGGCGACGAAGAGCACCGCGCCGATCCCGGCCAGCAGCGCGTCGGGCGTGGCGAGCTGAAGCCAGCGGGCGCACGCCTGCCAGGCCATCACGCTGATGACCAGGCTATAGCCTGCGACGGGCAGCGCCATGCTGCCGAGGTGCGGGCGCAGGCGCGCGAAGAGCATCATGCCGTAGGCCAGGAAGGGCAGGCCCGACCATAGCGGCATGAGCGGCTGGACGCCCACATTGAAGGCGACGATATAGCAGAGATGCGCCAGAAGAAAGCTAACCAGCCCCGCCAGAAAGCGGTCGGCGGGAAGCATCAGAAACACGTCGCCAGCCAGCGAGCAGAGCAGCCCGGCGATAATCGCGTAGCGGTACGCTGGCAGAGTCTCACCCGACGAGCCAGCGGCGATCAGCAGGATCGCCACGGTGGTCAGCGGCTTGAAGAGGTAGACCTGCGCGCGGGAACCGCCGTACTCAGCCCGAATATGGAGCGCGGCGGAAGCAAGCGCAAGCAGTGTCAGGACGATCGTCACTCCGTTGAACATGCGGGCCTCATCTAGCTATGCATCGGCGATCATGCGGCGACGGATCTATTCTACACGCTCATCCTGCCAGGATTGACGGGCACCGCATAAAGATGCTATCGTCGTCACGCTCAATGAGAAGGCTGTGCGAGCATGAAACGCACGTTGACGGACTACGGCGCTGCGGAGCTGGCGGCGAGGAGATCGGGCGGATCGCGTCGTTCGATCTGGTGCAGCGCGCGGCTCGATCCGTTGAGTCCGGCAGCGCGGGCCTGCCGGTGGGCGTGCAGGTGATCGCCCGTCCGTGGCAAGATCATGTCGTCCTGGCCGTCATGCAGGCGATCGAGTGCGCGGCGCAGACCTGCGATGATTACCCATATTTCGAGGCCGCGTTTTCCGAGGCTGCGCGTTGACTCTACGCCAGGGAGTGGTATCGTACAACGCGCGTAGAGAGGTGCAACAAGAACGATGAAATCAGCACTGATCGTATGGGGTGGCTGGGAAGGCCATCAGCCCCGACAATCCGCAGAACGCTTCGGCGGGATTCTGCGCGACGAAGGGTATGCCGTCGCGCTGGCGGATACGCTGGATGTCTATCTCGATCGCGCGCGGCTGCAATCGCTCAGCCTGATCGTGCCCGTGTGGACGATGGGCACGATCACCGACGAGCAGCAGCGCGGCCTGCTGGATGCCGTCGCCTCCGGCGTGGGCGTGGCGGGCTGGCATGGCTGCATGGCCGACTCGTTTCGGCAGAACACGGCGTACCAGTGGATGGTCGGCGGGCAGTGGGTGGCGCATCCTGGCAACATCATCGACTACACCGTCAACATCGTCAACCGCGACGATCCCATCACCGAAGGGCTGAGCGACTTCGCGGTTCGTACCGAGCAGTACTACATGCACGTCGATCCGTCGAACGAGGTGCTGGCGACGACCACCTTCAGCGGCGAGCACGCGCCGTGGGTCGCGGGCTGCGTCATGCCGGTAGTCTGGAAGCGGCGCTGGGACCAGGGCAAGGTCTTTTACTGTTCGCTTGGGCACCAGACGGCGGATTTCGATGTGCCTGAGGCGCGCGAGATCATGCGGCGCGGTATGCTCTGGGCGTCGCGCTAGCGTTTGGAACTCGAAAGAATCACAGGAAACTATATGACCACACAACCTGTCACCGTCGGGATCGTCGGCTGCGGCAACATTAGCGACATCTATCTGCGCAACTGCACGCGCTTTCCGAATCTGCGCGTGCTGGCCTGCGCCGATCTGGTGGCGGAGCGCGCGGCAGCGCAGGCGCAAAAGTATGGCGTTCCTAAGGCGTGCAGCGTCGAGGAGCTGATCGCTGACTCCGCGATCGAGCTGGTGATCAACCTGACCGTGCCCCAGGCACACGGACCGATCGGCATCGCGGCGCTGGAGGCTGGTAAATCGGTCTACAATGAAAAGCCGCTGGCGATCGACCGCGAGAGCGCGGCCCGGATGCTCGATCTGGCGCGCACGAAAGGGCTGCTGGTGGGAGGCGCTCCCGACACCTTTCTCGGCGGCGGGCTGCAAACATGTCGCCGCCTGCTCGACGAGGGCGCGATCGGCAAACCGGTGGCGGCGCATGCCTTTATGCAGTATCGCGGCCCCGAAAGCTGGCATCCCAACCCCGACTTCTTCTATCAGCCGGGCGCTGGTCCGCTCTTCGATATGGGGCCGTACTACCTGACCGCGCTGACCAGCCTGATCGGGCCGGTGCGGCGTGTCACCGGCTCGGCGCGGATCTCGTTTCCGGAGCGGGTGATCACCAGCCAGCCGCATCACGGCACGATGATCAAAGTGAATACGCCAACGCATATCGCGGCGGTGTTGGACTTTGCCGACGGCCCGGTGGCGACGCTCGTCACCAGCTTCGACGTTTTGCCCGGACGGATCGGCGGCATGGAGATCTTCGGCACCGAGGGCACCATGATTCTGCCCGATCCCAACACCTTTGGCGGCCCGGTGCTGCTGCATCGGCCCGGCACCGAGGGCTGGCCGGAGCAGACGATCTTGCACGGCCATACGGAGAACAGCCGGGGCATTGGCGTGGTGGATATGGCCGACGCGCTGCGGACGGGACGCCGCCAGCGGGCGCACGGCGAGATGGCCTATCACGTCCTCGACATCATGCACGCGATTCACGAAGCCTCGGAGCAGAACCGTCACATTGAGCTGAGCAGCACCATGCAGCGGCCCGACGCGCTGCCCGTGGGCTGGTCGGCGCTGAAGGAGCAGCCGGTATGAAGATCGATCAGGTTGCGGTTCAGCTCTACACGCTGCGCGATCTCACGGCGAGCGATATGCTCGGCACGCTGCGGCAGCTCGCGCAGATCGGCTATCGCGCCGTTGAGCTGGCGGGCTACGGCAATACGACACCGCAGGCGATTCGCGCCGAGCTGGATACGCTTGGTATGCGCGCTGCCGCCGCTCACGTCCGGCTCGATCAGCTTGAGCAGGCCGATGGCGCTGTGGAAGCGCTCAAGACCATCGGCTGCGAGTATGTGGTCGTACCGTGGGTTGGCGAGGAACATCGCGGGAGCGTGGCGCAGGTGCGCGAGCTAGCCGAGCAGCTTAACCGCACAGCTCGGCGGCTGGCGCAGCACGGGCTGCGCCTGGCGTATCACAATCACCAGTTCGAGTTCGCGCCGCTCGACGGCACGACGATGTGGGATCTGCTCGTCGCCGAGACAGATCCGGCGCTGGTCGATTTCGAGCTGGATGTGTACTGGGCCGCCTACGCCGATCAGGACCCGCTGGCGCTGATTGAGCGGCACGGCGCGCGGCTGCCGCTGCTGCATCTCAAAGACCGCGCGGCGGACGAGGAGCGCGACGCGCCCGTTGGGCAGGGCACGCTGCCCTGGGAGCCGATCCTGGCGGCGTCGCGCGCCCGCTGGTACATCGTGGAGCAGGATCATCCACGCGCGCCGCTGGCGGATGTCGCGCATAGCCTGCGCTACCTGCGTGGCCTCGCGAAGGCGGCGTCATAGGGTGATGAATCCGTAGGGGCGTATCGCAATACGCCCCTGCACACCGTCCCGACCCACGCCGCTGCTACTCGCGCTGAAAGGCCGCGTCGAAGGCGCGATTGCTGGACGGAAAATCGTGGCGGCGGACGAAGGCGCACGCATCAGCCGCGCCGTACTCGCGATCCATGCCGCTATCCTCCCACTCCACCGACAGCGGGCCGCTGTAGCCGATGCGCGTCAGCGTGCGAAAGATCGGCTCCCAGTCGATCCCGCCGTGTCCGGGCGAGACGAAATCCCAGCCGCGCCGATGATCGCCGAAGTTGAGATGCGAGCCCAGGATGCTGGTGCGTCCGTTCAGGTTGCGGGCGCTCTCTTTGACATGCACGTGATAGATCCGATCGGCGAAGGTTTCGAGGAAGAGCACCGGATCGATGAACTGGTGATGCATGTGGCTCGGATCGAAGTTGATGCCGAACGCCGGTCGTCGTCCGATCGCATCCAGCGCGGCCTCGGTTGTGTGGATGTCGTAGGCGATCTCGGTGGGATGGACCTCCAGCCCAAAGCGCACGCCGACCTCGTCGAAGACATCCATGATCGGATTCCAGCGGTC
>DASUTC010000284.1 GCA_036374795.1 Herpetosiphonaceae bacterium | reverse complement strand
ATCAAAAGCGCTGGTGGGAGCAGCGGTTGGTGATGCGTTGGGAGCCATAGGGGCCTCCTGAACGAGATACGATACGGTCCGCAGGATGCACGCGCCCGCAGCATGGCATGAGCGACAGCCGGGTACGCTCGCGGGGATCGGCGGAGGTTGGGCAGCAGCGATGCGGGATGAGCGCAACGACCGGGCGACGCGGGCAGTGCGCGTGTGACGAACAGCAGGTGACTCAGCGGCCTACGGAGGTGTCGCTGCTGCGCTGCTGGCTGATGCTGGACTGGACGTGTCGCCGAGAACGTCGAACGGTCGTGGTGGCTTGCCTCCTGCATCATACGGGAGCGCCCCCACAAAGTCAAGCTCCGGTGCTGGCACCATGACATGACGGATGCACACGCCATTGCCGCCGACGCGCGTGGCTGACACACACATGACCGTGGGCGGCGGCTTCTGAATAGGCAGCGCGTGGCGTTTCGAGGATCGCGCCGGGCAGGGGTCTCTTCACCTGGATGGCAGATCGGTCAGTCCTGAGCAGGATCGTCATACCTGGTCGAGCCGTGCGCGGATCGGTAGAGTGACGAGACGATCGGCGCATCATCTGCTTCGATCGGTCGCCAAGAACGTGGCACCATTCGGCCCGCAGACATCGTACCGACTCGGAGGATTCAATGAGTAATTTCGTACCCGGCGCAGGCATCGGTCCCATAAGCGTGATCTCACGATCGTCCAACAAGCTCGATGCGTTCGCCGTCGGGCTGGATGGGCGTGTCTACACCGCCGCGTGGGAACCGGGCGATACCCAATGGCGCGGCTGGTGGCGTATTGATGGCGTGGAAGTCGCTCCCTGCGCGCCGGTCTGCGCGGTTTCGCGCGCGCCCGACAAACTCGACATCTTCGTCGTCGGGCTGGATGGGCAGGTCTATACGGCGGCCTGGGAGCCGGGCGATGCAGCATGGCGCGGCTGGTGGCCTGTGGGAATCTTCAAAACCGCGCTGCACGCGCCGGTCTGCGCGGTTTCGCGCGCGCCCGACAAGCTGGACCTTTTTGCGGCTGGTCTGGATGGGCAGGTCTATACGGCGGCCTGGGAGCCGGGAAATACCGAGTGGCAGGGCTGGTGGTCGATCGGTGGCCTGCGCGTGCCGCCGGGCGCGCCGGTCAGCGTCGTTTCCCGCTCTGCCGACAAGCTGGATATTTTTGTCGTCGGCGCTGATCGGCAGGTCTATACGGCGGCTTGGGAGCCGGGAAATACCGAGTGGCAGGGCTGGTGGTCGATTGCAGGGGTGGACGCCGCGCCACGAACGCCCGTGGCAGCGGTTTCTCGCTCTGCCGACAAGCTGGATCTGTTCGTCACTGGCTCTGATGGACGGGTCTATACCGCAGCCTGGGAGCCGGGCGATGCAGCATGGCGCGGCTGGTGGGCTGTGCAGGATCTCGTGACGGCAGCCCAGACATCGATCGGCGTGGTTTCACGCAGCGCCGACAAGCTGGATCTCGTCGCGCCGGGTTTCGACGGACGAGCGTACACCGCAGCCTGGGAGCCGGGAAATACGCAGTGGCAGGGCTGGTGGTTGGTGAGCGATCTGGTCACGGGCATGACCGATCCGCGCGTGGGAGAGTGGACCAGGGCCGGAGTCGCGTTTTCGTCCGAGAATACCGCCCGCTCGGACGAAGCGCAGGGCATAACCACCGACGGCGAAGCCTGGTTTCTGGCCTCAAACAACTCAAAGACGATCGCCAAGTATGGCCCCGGCGCGACTCTCCTCGCCGAGATCGCGGTGCCACAGGGCAAGCAGGGTGCTCACGTTGGCGCGCCCGGATGCTTCGAGGGCTGGGTCTATGTCCCGATTCAAGGGCCGTTCGGCGTGTGGAAGACGAAAACCGACTTCTCCGCGCAGCTGTTTCTGCCGGGAGAGCAGGGCGCGGGCCGTTTCCCGTGGTGCGACGTGAATCCGCTGAACGGACGACTCTACACCAGCGAGTTCGATCATTGGAACAACGCCAACGGCGTGCTCTTCGCCTACGATCACGAGACGCTGGAGCGGTGCCCCGACGACGACATTCATCTCGGTCCGACGCCGATCCATTTCGATCGGATTCAGGGCGGCGTGTTCACGCGCCGGGGCCGCATCATCATCAGCCGTCATGGGCCGAACGGCCTCTTCTGCTTCTCAGCGATCACCGGCCACTGCTTTGGCGGAATCCACCTTGGCAACTTTGGCTCGACTGGCTCGGAGGTGGAGGGCGTCACCGTGCGCGCCTGGCAGTTCGACGGCATGCCCGCGCAGGTGCATGTGCTTGAGCTTGACAACGACGCGGGGACGGACGACTGTTACCTTCACAGCTACGTGGTGCCTGATCCCGATCGACTCTAGGATTGGGACGGATACCGAGACGCTCAACGAGCCGACGAGCGCCGCCTGGTGTCCGTGGAGGACTCGCAGGCGTGGCAGCGCGAGCATGGGGAAGCGCGCAAGCGCCAGGGCTGCCATGCAACGTCACGGAACATCCGCCGCCACGAGCGGGGGAGCACGCAACCAGGGGCATAGCTGTGGCATCCAGCGATCGGGATCGAAGCGCTCAGGATCGGAGCAGGGGTGCGGGCTGCGGTGGAGCATGTACGGGCTGATGGCGATGTTCCTGGCATGGAGCGCACCTGAGGTCGTTTTAGACCACGACCGACCAATGCTCGCCGCCGATTCCTGGATCGCTGCAAGCTGTGCTAGAACTTCGTCACAGCTATCTACCCACAGGACTCGTGTCCCAAGCGGGTTTAAGGTGTTGTCGCTAGCTGTATCGACATGAATGTTGGCGCTTCGCCTGAGCACCGCATAGTGGCGGCAGAGGTGGCTGACCGATCTCTTTCCCGCGCGTCGATACGCCTGTAGTCGCTCCTTTTTGGAATAATCCATCGCCCACCTCTGGATCAAACCGGAGAAGCTCATCAATCCCTGGGCCTTCGCATGATCGCGGGATGCCACCGAACAAGGCGTGCAGCCGACGTCATAGGCTCGGCAATCTTGCGGATTCTGGCCGACTGGTTAGCTTGCCTGGAATGGTTATACTTGTAGTATCGGGGCGGCTGAAGCCTATTGTTCTGCTGAGCGGCGCGCAGCAGAGCAGCGTGCGGCAAATGCATGACTCTGCGAGAACATACGAGATGGAGGTCGGTGCATGTCCTCATTGGGAGATACCGTAGCGTTGAAATGCGAGTTCACCGGTACGCTTTGGTACTGGAAAGGCCCCGCCCCATGGTACTTTGTGACCGTTCCAGCGAAGCAGTGCCGCGACTTAAAAGCCATCGTCCAGTTCGTGTCGTATGGCTGGGGCATGATCCCGGTCGCTGCTCAGATTGGCGGCACCGCGTGGACGACGGCGATGTTTCCCAAAGACGGTCGCTACATTGTGCCCGTCAAAGCGAGTATCCGAAAGGCAGAACATCTTGAGGAAGGCGATACCGTGACGGTGCACCTCGAAGTTCGTGCATAAAGGCGTGCAGTGGCGACGGACACCTGCCAGTCCGCTGCGCTCCACCGAGGGAACAGATGGCGTGGTGCAGGACCCGGTTCAGGTGGTCAACTGGTCGTTCTTCGCCGTGGTGTCGCAACCGCACCCCGCCGTGCACCACGGTGCTGGCGCTGACCGCGTGCCCCGGCTGGGGACACGGGTCGTGTTCATGCGTGTCTGTGCTCGCTCCGTTTGGTACCGGCGGCAGCTTGGGCGTTCGGCGGCAACCAGGCCGTACACGCGCTACCCATGAGCTGCTGACCTTCCGCGCTCTATGATGTGCCGCCCAGCGTGACGATGAAGAAAGGCAGGGCAACCTATGGATGAATCGTCCATGATCACCTACATCACCGAACAATTTGCAGATGTCGAAACCGTCAACAGCTTTGGCTATATGTTTTTTTTCTACCGTGATGAGCGCAAACTTCCATTTGCGACGCTTCTTGCTGCCGACTACCCGTATGACCACGTTTCCCATCTCGACCGCCCCGGAGTGTACCGGCTGAACATCGGCGTGAGCAAGCAGACCTTTCAGGCGCTCTTTGGCAGTGACCCTGTTGATAGTCGTGGCTACGATTTTACCGCCCTGGACACGCTGATGCCGCATCCCGACTATGCGGCGCAATCGTTTGTCTGCGTGCTCAATCCAGGTCATGAAACCCTGATCCAGGTGCAATCCTTGCTTGCCGAAGCGTATGCGCTTGCGGTCCGGCGCTACGCCAGACGCGCACGGCCCTGACTCTGATCTGCGCCGCCGGGGACAACGCTACCCACAAAGCGCCGCCCGATACGCATACCGTTACGACGACGTGCCATCCAACCCAGCGCGGCCCCTGACCGCAGAACGCGGGCAATTTTCGTCGTACAGTACTATCCTTGTACACTATGGTGCTCGTTGTCGGCGGCAGGTGAGTTCAGCCGTTGGGCCACAATCATATCGCGCATAGTTCTGAGCGAGGTACGGATGAAGAAAGCTGACCTTCTGCATTGGTTGCAGGAAGGTGACTCCGTCCCGCCCACGTGCAGCGAATGCGAACCGTGCGGCCCTTATACACACCCTCACGTGAGGTAGATCGTGACGATCCTGATGCCGCCGCGAGCCCGGTTCGCGTGGACGTATCTCGCGACAGGGGTTGTTCCTTGCGGCACGAACTTGACGATCTAGACCATTTGTTCTAGAATCATGCCCAGGAGGAGACGTTCCGTGATCACAGGAGGATCGTGATATGGCGGATCGCACATCACAGGAACTGACGTACTACGGCGACCATCAGAGCGCCTGCGGCTACCTCGCCATGCCCGAACGCGGCGAAGGGCCAGGCGTGCTCGTGCTCCATGCGTGGTGGGGGCTGAACGATACCATGCGCGCCATTTGCACACGGCTGGCTGAAGCTGGGTTCGTGGCCTTCGCCCCAGACCTCTATCACGGCAAGGTCGCCGAAACGATTGCCGATGCCGAAGCCCTTGGTGCAGCGCTCGACGCCAACCACGTCCAGGCCAAGGCCGAGATCGCCGAGGCAGCACGGTTTCTCACGTCACGTTTCGGCCAGGGTGAGGGCGGCCTTGCCGTCATGGCCTTCTCGCTCGGAGCGTATTATGCGCTCGACCTCGCCGCCGCCGATCCCGACCACATCCGTGCCGTCGTCCTCTTTTACGGCACCGGGGGCGGCGACTTCAGCGCCGCGCGCGCGGCCTACCTCGGTCATTTTGCCGCGAACGATGAGTTTGAGCCGCTATCCCAGGTCGACGAGCTGGAGGAATCGCTCAAGCGTGCTGGCCGCCCGGTGACGTTCTATCGCTACAGCGACACGGGACACTGGTTCTTTGAGCCGGATCGCGCCGAGGCATATAACCCAGCGGCAGCGAGCCTGGCGTGGGATCGCACCCTCGCCTTCCTGCGGCGTCACTCGACCGTATGAGCGCAATCATTGGGGAGGCCCCGCCATGGATTACCGTGAACCGATCATCTCGCAATACCACGCTGCCCTCGACATGCTCAAGCAATCGATTCTCGCGTGCCCCGAAACGCTCTGGCACCGTCCGGACGACCGCAACACGTTCTCGCAGGTCGCCTATCACGCACTGTTCTTCACGCACCTGTACCTTCAAGAATCGGAGCAGGCGTTTCGCGTCTGGTCTGGGCACCGCGACGCCTATCGGTTTGAAGATGACGTGCGCACACAACCCGCCGAGTCAGCGACCAAAGCGACGGTGCTCGCGTACCTTGCCTTCTGTCAGCGCCAGGTCGTCGAAAACGTGTCGACCATGGAGTTAGCCGCAGCGTCGGGCTTTGACTGGCTACCATTTACGACATTCGAAGTGCAGCTGTACTCGATTCGCCACATTCAGCAGCATGTTGGTGAATTAATGGAGCGCCTGGGTACGCGAGCGAGTGCGATCGATTGGGTGGGATCATGCCGTGATGAAAGCACACGTGAGAAGCATCCATAGGACATCATGCTGACGATTACGATCGAAACCGCCCGCCGCTTCATCCTCGGCAAGCAGGGCCTGTGGCCCGGGCGACGCTGGCGCGGCATCACGGGCACCGAGCAGGCTATGCGCGCGATGGAGTACCTGCAGCTCGACCCGCTGCACATCATCGCGCGTAGTCATGACATCACGCTGCACAGCCGCGTCCTCGACTATACGCCTGGCCTGTGGGAAGATCTGGCCTATCGGCAGCGCAAGTTCTTTGACTGGGGTGGCTGGCTGGCCGTCCGACCGATGGACGAGCTGCCGCACTGGCGCGTGGTGATGCGCCGTGAGGGCGAGAGCGGCCCGCGCATGCGCAGCATTGCCCGCGACCACGCTGATGCTATTGTCGAAATGCGGGCCATCTTGCACGAGCGCGGCACCGTGAGCAACCGCGACTTCGCGATGGCGACGCGGACGCGAACGCACAGCTATCGCGGTCGCAAGGACAGCGCGTTAGCGTTGTATTATTTGTGGCTCACCGGCGAGGTGATGACGCACCACCGCGAGCGCTTCGAGCGCGTGTACGCCCTCACGGAGACGGTCGCGCCTGCGCATCTTATTCGTGAGAGCGACGAGGCAGAGGCTAACCGCTTCTTGATCACAAAGGAAGTCAGCTTCTCCGGCCTGGCGCGGCTAAGCCGTGTGGCAGATTCGTTTCTGCGCGGCGTGCCGTTCAGTAGCGTCCAGCAGCTACGCGCGGCGATGGTGGCCGACGGCGACCTCATCGAGGTCAAGGTTGAAGGCTGGAAGGCGATGCACTACGCGCTCGGGAGCGACGCCGAGGTGCTGCGCGAGTTGAGCGCAGGGCGTATGCCGGAGGCATGGACGCCGTTGAAGACGACTACGACGGAAGAGGTCGTCTTCCTCGCACCGCTCGATCAGGTCAGCGCGCGCGGGCGAGCCAGCGTGGTATTTGGCTTCGACTACGTGTGGGAGGTCTACAAGCCTGCGCACCGGCGGAGGTTCGGCTACTACACGCTGCCGGTGTTGTGGGGCGACCGGCTCGTCGCGCGCTTCGACAGCAAGCTCGACCGGACGACCGGCACGTTCATCATCCTGGGCCTGTGGCTGGAGGATGAATCCCTCGGCACCGATGCGGCATTTGCGGAAGCATTAGCGCGTGGGTTTGCGCGCTTCGTGACGTTTCTCGGCGCGCGCACGCTGGATGCAGCGGCGATTCGCGAGCCGCTGCTGCGCCAATGCGTAGACGCTGCACTAGAAGCGCATGCACGCTGATGTTGACGACGGAGCGCTCATAGTGTACCCGTCATCGGGTCGGCGGTGGTCCCGTCCGTTCAGACTCATATCCCATGGTGTGCATGAGCGGCGTCAGGGGAGCTCAGCCGTTGCGCCGCCGCTCATCCTCATGCCAGAAAGCGCGCCTCACCGTGCTATCTGCTTGACATGCGTGTAGAAGTGCCGCACGGGAAACCGAAACACGTCTTCCAATGTCATGTAGGGAGTAAACAGGGCATCCCAGGCCGTCGGGTAATACATGCCCCGCGTCCACTCCTCAGCCGGAAGATGATCGGCGATCTGCATGCTCAGCGCATACACCCCATCGAAGATCGTATACATTGCGGATCGCGGAACGACTCGTCCACCTCCATACGCCCCCAGCGCATTGATGAGGTTAAAGGCCGGGGTCGCACCATTGAGTATACGAGCGAAGATGCGAGAAAAGATTGCTGGTAATCGTCCGAACACCAGCACTAAGAGGCTGAGAATCGGGAGCAGAAAAAAGCCCAAGGCCATGTGGAAGAGCATGTGCTTGTTCGTCCACGCTGGATTGTGACTGTGTCGCATTAACTCCTCGTCGGAGAGCGAATCGAGCAGAAAATGGAAGATCAGTCGCGCGGCTTCCAGCTCACCGCGTAGGGATGTCGTCATGCTGCCCTCCTTTGACTCAGGATCAGCCAGGCCCAGCATCCCATGCTACGCCCATCGACGACCGCTTGCAACTCGTGCATACCCGTGGACTGGCATACCACGAGCGCATCGGGAAAGTAGCGTGTCAGGTGAAGATGCGTGACCAGCCACATAGTGACGTGCGTTTTGATGTCCTCGGCTGCCTGACGGGTGCCAACGTCGCCAGGCAGGACGTCGGCGTAGCGGATGAACCGGACTCCTGTCAGGACGAGCGTTCAAGCCATCCGGCGCTCACCCTGGGCGGGCCAGCGGAGCACGATTGTAGCAGCCTTGCGGTCGTCTCCGCGTCTTTGTCATGCTGCGTTCCCCTCGATGATGCGTTGACGCCATGCGCTATACTATCCCTACCGAAGCTTCGGTCAGGACGTGATATGATCCCACGTGGTACACCCGATATTGGCTGGCTTGACTTGCTGGCAGGTCTTGGCTATGGCCTGCTCCCGGATACCCGATCGCGTGCCCAGGCCGTGGTTGAAGGACGCTGGTCGCCACATCGTGATACGCTCGCCTGCCTGTCGGTCCGCAGCGGATTCGACCTCCTGCTGCACGTCCTGGCGCTCCCAGTCGGCACGGAAGTCCTTGTTTCGGCGATCACCATTCCCGATATGATCCAGCTTTTAGTCCATCATGGCCTGGTGCCTATCCCCGTGGACCTCGATCCGGACACCCTGGCCGTCGACCCAACCAAGATCCACCAGCTTGTTAGCCCACGGACGAAAGCGATCCTGGTTGCCCATCTCTTCGGGAGCCGCATGCCCCTCGACCAGCTCATTGAGGTCGCGCAGCAGCACAGCCTGCTCGTCATCGAGGATTGTGCCCAGGCGTATGATGCCTCATCCTATCGCGGCCATGCGCAGAGCGACATCAGTATGTTCAGCTTCGGTCCCATCAAGATGCAGACGGCGTTAGGAGCAGCCTTGCTGCGGGTTCGCGATCGATCCCTCTTAGCCCGACTCCGTCAGCGCCAGGCAGGGTATCCGCGCCAATCCCGCTTGATGTTCATGCAGCGCGTCGCGCGCTTCATGGTGCTCAAGCTGCTGGCCCGTCCGTGGCTGTTTGCCCTCTTGATCGCGCTCTGTCGCCTGCGTGGTATTGACCACGATGCGCTGCTCAACCAGGCCACCCGGGGCTTTAGCGGAACGGACCTGATTGGACGACTACGACAGCAGCCATGCGCCCCGCTGCTCCGATTGCTCGATCGCCGCTTACGCTATGCTGATCCGCGACGTATCCGGCACCGCGCCCAGGTCCTGAGCAGCATGGTCAGGCAGCACCCGCCGCTGAAGCATCCAGGGGCAGGCGCGCGGCAGCACACGCAGTGGGTGATCCCGGTCGAAAGCCGTGATCCTGATCGGTTGGTCCACCTGCTCCAGGCACACGGGTTTGATGCAACACGCAAAGCGTCCCGTTTAGTCGTCGTTCCCCCGCCACAGCAACGACCCAGGGTGACGACTCCCCATGCGGAGCGCATGGTGCGACAGCTTGTGTATCTGCCGGTAGCGCCCGCCATGTCGCACGCGGCCATCGCACGGGTGCGGCAGATCATCCTGGACTTTGAGCACCGCTACACGGATGCGGCAGGGACAATGGCCGCCGCTCCACCAGATGCCGCGATCGACCGCGCCGAGCAGGCCACGCTACCGGGCGATGCTCGTTCTCCCAGGCGCTAGCGTTGCGTCGGATGATGCCTGAGCCGTAGGGGTTCGGGCGGCTCCTTCCGCGCGCATTCTTAGCCAGGGGGTTGCGCTGGATGCTGCCACGGTCATTGGCTGATCGGCGGGGTGGAACAGGGACCGCCTGGACCTGCGCGACAGCGCGGCCACACGGCACGACCGTACCGCCTCGTGGATCGGGCTGTTTTCCGTCGCCGCTCTGGTGGACGCTGCGGCAACGGCAGGCGCGGTCGACGTTTCGCGATCTCTCGCCTGCCTGGCGCGGGAATCGGACGTTCGCGCGAACCCTCTCTGCCCCGCACTCGTCGATACGCCAATGGCGCTCGCCCTCGGTGACGAGGCGCTGAGGAGGGCGGCCCTCCGTCACGCGAAGCTTACCCACCGCGATCGATGACTACCTCCACGGCCACCCGCTGCCCGGTCAGTCCCGCCAGCGCATCGGCCATCTGCTGCGCATAGACCGCCTGCACCTGCTCGCGGGCGAAGATTGTCGGCACCCCCACCACCGCCCGCGTCTCGTCGAGCGCGACCAGCTGCGTCTCCTGCACCCACGTCACGAACTCGTGCGTCGTCATCTGCTGCGCGAGCTGCGCCTGCGCCTCGGTCCACAGCGCGACGAGCCGGGAATCGCGCGCATGTCCTGGGGCGTCGGCTGCGCCAGTAGGCGGCGCGACCGGCGCGAGATGAGGAACAGGCTGCGCAGCAGGCCCCTGCCTGGTTCGCAGCAGCGCTCGTCCGAAGCCGGAGCGCGCCAGGAAGACCGCCAGCCCTGCCGGGTTGTAGCTGTTCCGCTGCCGCGCGACGTAGCGGCAGATAGCCGCGATCTCATCGCCTGCATAGCCGCTCAGCTCGTCGAGGACTCCTGGGCCACACACGCCGATCGTCGCCAGCGGCTGCACCACGGGGGACGGTTCTGCATTTCGCAATGGATCGTTATGTCCACTTCGTGATGTGGTACCACCAACCACACCGGAGATTCGATCTGGCCTTTTAACGGTGGGGCGGATCAAATCTGAGTCGGGGCGGGACTCATTCGTGATCCCCTCCGCAGGCACAAAAAAAAGCGGTGCGTCCGGCGCGGCAGCCGATGCGGCGACGCGCGGCGGGGTAGCCTCTGACGATACCGGCTGTGCCCCATGCGGCGGCTCGTGCTGGTGCGTGTCAAACGCGACGAGGGCCGGGACCCGCGTCAGGGCGGTGTCGCCGCCAGGCCGGGGCGTGCGCTCAATCAGCCCCGCGTCTACGAGCTGGCGCAGCCAGCGCTTGATCGTGCCTTCGCTGACGCCCAGGCGCTCGGTCATCCAGGCGACGCCCGCCCAGCAGTAGGTGCGGTCTTTGCACAGCCGAACCAGCTCTTTGTACAGAAACAGATACGCCTCGGCGCTGATCACGCGCTGGAGCGCGGCACGCTCGCCGATCTCGTAGGCGTAGGTGCGACGGGCCTGATAGTCTGCCAGGGCACGGTCGTTCTCAGACAACAGAGAACTATCCTGCCCTCCCACGGGTGCAGGCGCGATCATAGGTGCTCCTTGGTAGTTTGCCCTCTTGACGTATGTCACGGGCATGCTACACTTGAGCAATCAGCAGGGACATCCAGATGCCATCAACCATGGCAGGGTGATGTTCCGGTAAGACCTCTGATCCGGTGGCGGCCAAACCAAAAGGATCGGGGGTCGTTGCTTTAAGTCCGGCTGACTGCCGATGACTGTCCAATACTTACAACAGGTTGCTTCCTACCGTGCGAGTCGCCTTACGAGTCATGCTCAAAGCGGCCCGAACGCTTCTGAGTCGGATCATAGCGATCAACTGCGCCAATCGCAAGAGGTAACGACGCCAGTTTCCCGTGTGAAGCACGCCACTTTTCGCCACTACCGCGCCAACTATGCCAAACGTGGCGCAATGTGGCGCAGTTGGCGCCATCGTGCGTTGGGACACCCTCCACGGAAGGTGGGCTGCAACCACGCCAAAACGTGGCGCAGTTTGACGCAGTTCGTGGGCAACCGCGCCAAAACGTGGCGCAGTTTGGCGCAGTTGTGGCACCGTTCGTGGGCAACCGCGCCAGACGAAGCTTTTCATTTGGCGCGATTCGGTAAGCGGATGGGCGTGTTCCGTACGGCGCAGGCGTGCGACCGTCGGCCTAACCCTTCCGGCCACGAATAAAGTAGCGGCGGGCTTTGCCCTGCCCGGAGGCGGCAATCAGGCCAGCCTCGACCAGTTGATCGAGGTCGCGCTGGACCGATCGGCGACTCCGCTCAGGGGCGAATTGCTCGATCAGTTGCATGGGCGGTACCTCGTCGTGATCGCGCAGATAGTTCATGATGCGCTGGTGGCTTTCTGGGAGATGCGCATATAAACCGACTTGCAAGGTTTCAAGCTTCCGCCCGAACACGGTGACAATAAACGCTGCTCCGATATCCTCAAAGCGCGGCGCCTCCATGCCCTCATCGCGGAGGACATTCACGACGATGTCAAGCCCCTGCCCAAAGGCTTCCACGTACCCGGCCTCATACAGCACCCGGGAAATGTTGCGGTTGCGTGATTTTTGTTGAAGCAGGATATTCTCGACGGTAACACCGGGTGGCAGTCCCCCTGGCGAGTCCCACTGGATTCTGTCACGAAAGAGCGTAATGCGGATTGAGGTGTCGGTCAGATGGTAGTCGCGATGGCTCAGCGCGTTGACGGCCAGCTCGCGAATGACCACCCGCGGGTACTCATGCAACTCGCGCCGTTGAAAGCTGTCGCTGTCGGTGTTCATTCCATGGTGAGTATTCTGCCAGAGGTAGCTCTCGATGCGCTGGAGCTGGTCAAAGATCGTGCCCGATACGTCCTTCTCGAAGTGGATGAGCTGCTCGCGTCCGACCACCGTGCCGCGATAATGGGCAATATCAACAACCGCATCCGGGATCAGCCGCTGCGGCTCCCGTCCAAAGCATAGCACACCGGCGACCGTGGGGTAATTTGCGCCGTCGACCTCGATAGCACACCCGCGAAGCAACAGGTAACTTACGGGATCGGTCGGCCACTGTTCGGGATACCGTCCACGTTTGAAGGCATCCTGAATATGACGGCTCACGCGATCCAGGTCCAGTGCTTCGAGGCCGACCGAGCGAAACGCGAGACTATCCGCACTGCGTAAGTGTTGCTCGTTGAGAAAAACATCAGGTTCAGACATGCACCATCCCTTCCTTGCTGTCATACGCTATGCTTGCCGTGAACGGTATGCCGTACCAGCAGGATCGGCACGCGCTGGCGTGCTCAGTATATCATTCAGAAACGGTATCGCCGCTGTGAGCGGGTCCGGCGTACGGCGCTGATGAGGCGACACACCAAACGAGCGGTCCGCTTCCCCGAAGACCGTGGACGGAGCACGGACACGATCTGATTTGATACTTATGTCAAGCCATTCGAGAACAGCCATGATTGGTTGATCGCTGCCGGTGTCGTAAGACGCTCACCGCTCCCGCGCCAGGCGTGCTGCCGCGTTGCTTGTAAGTCTAGCATACGTTTCACAGAATGTGAAATGTCACACATGTGATGTTTCACATTCTGTGAAGAGTGTGCTACACTGAGGGCGGGATGAGCCACCCGAAGGATGCGGCGGGTGTTGCGCTGGAAGAAGCGATGGATCGTGCCGCTCGAACCACCCGCAGAGGTCGACGTGCCGGGAGTGCGTTGGTCGCTGCGCCCGGTGTGTAGCCAATCTGGTTACGCCCGCCCAGGTAGACATCATATGCAGTGTAGCCAATGGGGTTACATCTCTGCTGGTACGACCGGTTTGTAGCCGGAAAGGTTACACTGATCTCTGCCTGTGCGCGGTCGAGCGTAGCCATAGAGGTTACAAAATGTCTGACGTTCCAGCATGCCCGTGCTACTGTTGCCACAGTGGTTACAGCCAGGGCGATAGAGCTTGCGAGGTATCAGCATGCCCGATGAACAAGAGCAACCGGCCATGTCCATGGTTCGCTTCAATACGGTCGAATTTGACGGCGACACCCTCCCGGCGGTGATCCTGGAAGGTGAGGGTGTCGCGATTCCGGTTCGTACGATCTGTCAGGCGCTTGGTCTGGATATCCAAAGCCAGAGCGACCGCCTGCGTGAGCACGACGTACTTGCGAACGGCCTGCGGGTCGTGCGCGTTCCCAGAGGGCAGCAGTTGCGACCCGTCGTGGCGCTCTTGCACCGCTTCATCCCCTTCTGGCTTGCCACGATCGTGCCGTCGCAGGTCAAACCCAAGGTGCGGCCCAAGCTCGTACGCTACCAGCTTGAATTGGTCGAGGTGCTGGCGCTGCTCTACGGGGGTGATGTGCAGAGCAGGCAGCCGGTGCCGTCCGATCCTGCCGTGGCCGCGGTCCAACAACAGATTACGACCGCACTGCTCGAGCTACGGCTCCTCCGCGAGGCGCTCCTGGATGCGCAAAGCCGGACAGATGACCGTTTAACGCTCCACGAGCAGCGGATGGATACGATCGAGGACTTGCTCGGCGATCTCCAAGACCAGTTTACGACCACGATCACGATTACCGCAGCGCAGCAGGAAGTGATCAAGCGCTCGATTCAGCGCCTGGCGCGGCGGTACGAGCAGCGGACCGGGCAGGCGGTCTTTGCTCGTCTGTTTGGTCAGTTCTGCATCGATCTCGGCACGCCGAAGTACGCCCTGCTGCCGGCGAGCCGTTACGCCGAGGCCCTCGACTGGCTTCGAGCGAAAGCGACGGAGCTGCTGCCGGACGATCACGATGCGCTTCCACCCTTGCAGGAAACGTTGTTATGACCAGTCGTGATACCGAGAGCCAGCAGATGCTCAACAAGACGATTGGCGCGGCGCTGCGTGACGCGCGTATGGCCCGTGGTGTTACCCAGGAGGAGCTTGCCCGCGCCTTTGGCGTTGATCGTGTCACGATTGCTCGGTATGAGCGGGGCACCCGGACCATTTCCGCTCCCGCGCTCCTCCAGATGCTATCGTTTCTTGGTCAGCCGCTCCCGCTCGGCCACGGCCAGCGATCCGCTGTCGGCAGCCCCACCCCGCGTCCCATTCGCGCCGACCCCGCCCTGGAGCGGCTCGTCGCTGTGCTACAGGAGCGCCCAGAGCTGGTCGCGACCGTCGAGGAATTGCTGGAGACATTGGACGTCTTGCCGCGCTCGTGACGGCGCGTGCCAGGCGACAAGCATACACCTACGGCGGACCACCTGGCGGCGCAGCGGCACGCGCTCCCTGGATACCACTGAGCGCCGATGATACCCGGTGTTCCAGCAGCGCGCACGTCCTCATCTTCCCCTGCGCTGCTCCTGTACGTTATGTCGAGCATGGTGCCTACGATCATCGCCGATGCGTTCCCAGTATGCCTGCGCCGTGTCGAGACGGGTCTGCATGGGCCGACCAGGGTGCGATCGGTGGCATCGCACGAGCATACATTTCACAGAATGTGAAATATCACAAATGTGACGTTTCACATTCTGTGAAGAATGTGCTACACTAGGGCCAGGATGACCCATGAGGAGGACACATGGCAACCGAGGATCTGCTTACACTCAAAGCGGCGGCAGAGCACTACTCCGTAACCTACGATCGATTACGCCGTGCCGCCTGGGATGGGCGGCTGCCCACTCAGGGGACCGGACATGCGCGCCTGGTTCGACCGGAACATGTCGAAATCTTCTTGCGGGAGGGGCGCGTCGTGCAGGGACGCGATACGCACGCACAACCACGGACTGATCCACCACTGGGCAAGATCATCGCCGTCGCGCTCCTCAAGGGTGGCACGGGCAAAACGACCACGACGCTCAACCTGGGCGTGGCCCTCTCCGAACGTGGCTACCGCGTGCTGCTGGTTGACACCGACCACCAGTGCAGCCTGACCAGCGCAGCCGGCTTGAACCCCGTCGATCTGGCACCCGAACAGACGTTATTCGGCGCGATGCAGACCTGGACCATGCAGCGGCGGTCAGAGCTGCATGCGGTCATCCAGGAAAGTCCCTCAGGCGTCGATATTGTGCCTGCCAGCATCCGTCTGAGTCTGACGGAGCGGGCGCTGCACCTCCAAAGCCGACGCGAGTATGTGCTCCAGCAGATCCTCACGCCCGTAGCCGCTCAGTATGATGTCGTCCTGATCGATACGCAGCCGGCGTCGAGCAACCTTGTTCACAACGCGCTCGTCGCGGCACACGAGGTCCTTATTCCGGTCGAGCCGGAGCAGCTCGCCGTCGAGTCGCTGGGCCTGATGCTCAGCCAGATCGACGAGGTGCGCGAGAGCGGCCTCAATCCTGACCTCACCCTGTGTGGCGTGCTCGTGACCCAGGTCGATGTCCGCATGACCCTCCATCGCGATCTGCTGTCGGAGATTCGCGAGCAGTTCGGCGCCGACCTGGCCGTGTTCGACACGGTCATCCGGCGCTCGTCCAAGATTGCTGAAAGCCAGGCGCGCCACCAGTCCGTGCTGCACTACGATCCCAAGGGCATCGGCGCGACATCCTATCGCACGCTTGCAGAGGAGATCAGCCGTGAGTGGGAATAACGGACGCAAGTTTACGATCGATCGTCGCCAAACGCGAACACAGCCGCGAGAGGATTTCGCGGCGGTCTTTGCCGGCGCATTTACCGATCAGCCTGCCACGCCCATGGATATTCCAGTCGATGCGATTGAGCCAAGCCCGTACCAGGCCCGGCAGGATTTTGCCGATCTTGAGGAGTTAGCCACCTCCATCCGGACTCACGGATTTACCAGCCGCATTCGTGTACGTCCCCACCCGACGAAGGCCGATCGCTACCAGCTCGTCTACGGCGAGCGACGACTCCGGGCGGCGAAGCTCGCCGACCTGCGCATGATCCCCTGCGACGTGGCCCCACATTCGGACGCCGATCTCCGCGAGATCGGCCTCATCGAAAACTTGCAGCGTCAGGATCTTGCGGCGTTGGAGGAGGCGCGGGCCTTTCGCCTGATGCTCGATGAAAACGGGTATTCCATTCGCACGCTCGCGGAGCGCATCGGCAAGAGCAAAGGGTATATTCAAAATAAGCTCGACCTCCTGCGAGCACCCGCCGATGTTCAGCAGATGGTGAGCACCTATGCCGAGACACAGTCGGCGGCGTTAATCATCGCGCAACTGCCGACGGAGGAGCAGCGCCGTCCGCTGATCGATGGTGTCGTGTCGGGAAGACTGGACACCAGGGCCGTGCGAGCTATGGTCGATGCGGTCCTGTCGGCAAAGGCTGCTGCCTCGCAACGCTCATCTTCCCCGTATTCGGCACCACACGGCGCCCCATCCTCAGATACCCGGATACGTCACACGGAACATCGAGAGCCTGATGCCGGGGAGCGACGCCAGGCGCGACAGAGTGAGCGGGCACTGGCACAGGCCATTCATACGCTGCGCTCCATGACTGTTCAGCTGCGCGGGACGATCGATCAGCTACAGCCCGCCGATCGCACGGTGCTGCTCGATTATGTTGCCCGCGAGCATTTTCCTGAGCTTGAGCAGCTGGTTGAGGAGCTGCGCGCCTAGATCGCCATCGCTGTACTTAACAAGTACATTTGACATAATACAACCTCTTGGAGCTATGGGTCGCGCGTGCTGAGCAGGGCGTTTGCGTGCGCGTCAGGCGCGCGACCTAACAGCGCAAAGACGGACGCTGGCTCGTGCGGAAGGTCCTCCACGCATCTCCGCGTCAGGCCCCACGAGATGGACGATGCGCGTGCCCAGCGCTCCCCGCTCCCGTCGCTACGCGATCCAGAACATCGTGCGCTGATCCTCGCTCCATGTTCGCTGCGTTCCCGCCGACAGACGATTTCCATGCCACTCTGCTCTCGCTGCAACCGCAACATGTGCTGGGCTGGGCGCACATGTGGTACCGTCTGGAACAAGCAGCGCGCATCTTGTAGGATGGCCGCTTTTTCCACTGGTCCAGCAGATGGCGAGCCGTGGGCAAGCGATCGGGACAGCGGACGTTGTGGAAGCGGAGATCGTGCGGGAACGTGCATCATGCGTGGTGCGGTGGTAGGTTGCCGTACGAGGCAGCAAACGAAAGCATACCTTGCTGCCTGACTCCCTCGGTTAGCGGGAGCGCGCCATCGGATGCGGTAGGCGTTGTGTGTACTTAACAAGTACATTTGACATAATCGTACTTTTAGGATGCTGATCGCGCTGCTGTGTGTACTTAACAAGTACATTTGACATAATGCTTCCATCATCCGACAGGCGGACGCATGCCCGTGTCCGATCGCCGAAACGCGAGGGCTCCCTTGGCGGATGTCTCGCGCGACCGGCTGGCGGTATGAGCGCTATCCGCGAATCTCCATGCCGATCGGCTCCGGCGGCGCGGCGACGTATCCCACTCAATGGTACATGTTTTGCAGCAGCGCTGGATGCGCCTCGGCAACGGGAGCGACAGCTAGGGATAGACCGCCACAGCGGATGCAAGCGAAAGGATGCGGATGAGCATGGCAATGCTGGCAAACAAGGTCGCATTGATCACTGGCGCAGCCAGTGGCATTGGGGCTGCAACGGCACAACGATTTGTGGAGGAAGGAGCATCCGTGGTGATCGCCGATCGCTCCGAGGAAGAGGGCGCGCGGGTGCGCGCCCAGTTGGAGGCAAGCGGAGGCCAGGCCCTCTTTGTGGCGTGTGATGTGAGTCAGCCGAACGCCGTTCAAGGCGCTATCGAGGCCGCGATCCAACGCTTCGGCAAGCTCGATATTGTCTTTGCCAACGCGGGTATCAACGGCGTGTGGGCGCCAATCGAGGAGCTACAGCCGGACGAGTGGGATCGGACCCTCGACATCAACCTGAAGGGCACCTATCTGGTCGTCCATTTCGCCGTTCCGCATCTCAAGAGCAATGGCGGCGGCAGCATTATCATCACGAGCAGCGTCAACGGTACGCGCAGCTTCTCCGGTGCGGGCGCGGCGGCGTACAGCTCCTCCAAGGCGGGACAAGTCGCTTTTATGAAGATGATGGCGTTGGAGTTGGGACGCCATAACATTCGCTGCAACGCGGTCTGTCCCGGCTATGTGCCGACACAGATCCAAGATCGCACGGAGCAGCGCCACACCGACACGATCGGCCTTGACGTTGAGCTACCGAAGGGCAGCCCGGCCATTGATGAGGGTGCTGGCGAGCCGCGTGAGGTGGCCGATGTCTGCCTGTTCCTCGCATCCGATCTCAGTCGCCACGTGTCGGGCGTTGAAATCTTCGTTGATGGCGGCGCATCGCTGCTGCGGTGATCCTGCATAGGCAGGTCATCGACGAAACCGGCAGGACATACGGATGCAGTGCTGGTTTCCTGCCGGTAGGCAGAAACCACGACGACTGGAAGCCGTGCCATCTCAGCGGCATTGGTGACGGCTGCCGTCCATGATCAGTCAGCTAGCGCCAGCGCACCGTCAGCCGATCATGCAACGCAGCGGAACGACGTGGCGTGAGCAGCGTGGTGGTCCCGCGCTGCTCCATGCTGAACGCATCAGCCGCGACGATCTGGCGCTCCGTCTCGACCGCGATCACAGCGTCGGGCTGTGTCAGCCGAAACGTGATCGCCTGGTGCTCCACCTGAGCAATCTCGGCGGTCGCGTACACGATCCGCACATCGCCAAACCGCACGCCGATCGGCAGCGTCACGCCTGCTTTCCGTGCAAGGGACAGCGGACGACCACCAAAGAGCGGCTGCTCCCGCTCCGAGATGCGGATCGTTTTGGGGAAGCCGTCGAGGTTCACAAGGTGCAGAAACCGCTCGCCGTCCTCAGACGCCGTCGAGGTCATAAAGATGCCGGCGTGCGGCGAATCGTGGCGGAGCGCGGCGGTCGCGCCGAGCCGCTCCAGCGCCGTTCGGAACAGCCCGATGTCGCAACGGTACGCCGTCGTGATCGCGATCGCTCGGCCTGCGCCAACGGGAATATCAAAGCCGCACGCCTCGTCAGGATCGTACGCGCGCAAAATGACGTCGCCCCGTTCCGGCGCAAAGCTCTGCATGAAATGCGTGCGAATCTCCGGTCGTGGCGCTGCCCAGCTCTGCGCCACGAGCGACAAAAAGTAGTGCGCCGAGGCGCTGCGCGAGCCGATAGACCGGAGGCCAAGCGCGTCGGCGAGGATCGTGCAGGGCCGCGCCTCCATGTCGAACAGCGGTACCTCACCGTACAGTAGCACGCCGCCCCCAGCATGGAGATAGCTCACGATGGCTGCCTGGACCGATGCAGCCATATACCGCGCGGACGGCAGGACCAGCGTCGGCGTTGTGCGCGGATCGAGCGCCCGCTGCTGAACGTCCACCGCGCCAAACCGATACCCGCCCAGCAGCATCGCGCGCGCTACGATCTCCCACGCGCCCTGACCACGATTCGCCTCCAGATTTGCGACGATCGCCTGCATGATCTGGCTGGACGGGTGCTTCGACTCGGTCATGTAATAGTCAGGGATGAAGGCCCACGCCACTGCGTCGTGCTCTTCGCGCATGGTCGCCAGCTTCGGTGCGATCGCCATCATCGTGTGCGTCACGTCCGCCAGCGGCGCATACGTATAGTTTAGCTCGCCTTCGGGGTTGATCGGGGCCGCAAAGCCGTGGCGCTCACCGGTAAACGCAATGCGATCGTTTCCGTCGTGGACCGGCTGCGGCAGGCGATAGTTCACGCCACCGGCAAACAAATAATAATTAATCAGCCGGTTGCCCTGCGCGATACACATGCGGACTTTGTGATCGATCGCTGATGGATCGGTGCGCCCGCCGTACGTTTCGCCGTAGTCGCCGCTGCCGGCCTCGAACTCAACCGACGACAACGGCTGGTCCGGCAGATTGACGGCGTCCATCAGCGCGTTGATCAGATACAGATCCTGGAAATTCGCCGCGTTCAGATCGCCAAGGTAATGATCCGATCCGCCGAGATAGTCAGGTGCCTGCGTGTACGCCTGGTACAGCTGGCTGATCCCGATCGGGTAGGTCAGGCCCCGCCCGCGATCCGTGCCGTGGATGTTGATCACCCACGGGACGCCCGTCACGCCGCACTGCTCGGCGTAGCTCCGCAGCGTCGCCACGTAGCGCGCAAAGCGGTGCCGCATATACGCACCCAGATCGTACAGCAGCGCGGCGGCAAACGACTCCTGGGGCGAGCGGATCGCCGGATTCCGCAGCGCGGCCCGGTGGAGATCAAAGGGGTAGCGATCACGCAAGGTCGGGGCATCGTAGCGGTCGGCGAGCCAGCGCGCAAGATCATCCAGCACGCGATCCGTCAGATCGGGCGTGTTCGTGACCCACGCAAGCATGCCGATCTCGTTGTCGAGCTGCACCGCGATAATGTTGCCGCCGTTGGGCTGGAGACGCGGCGCGATGACGCGCATCACGGCGGCATACCAGCTTTGGACCGCCGCGAGAAAGCCGGGATGGAGATAATCCAGGGTGCGGGTCGGCACCTGCGCCCCGTCCCAGCTCACGGGGATGGCCTCCGGCACGGCTTCGTACACCCAGAAGGGGATGCCCTCGTTTTTCATCTCGGCCATGATGAAAGGGCCGGGCCGCACGAAAACGTACAGGCCATGCTCACGGCATAGATCGATAAAGCCGCCGAGATCGAGCTCGGGTCGCGTCGTGCCGTCAAGATCGATCAGTCCCGGCACCGGCTCGTGACAGAGCCAGGGCACGTACGAGGCGACCGCGTTACAGCCTGCGGCCTTGAGCAGGTCGATGCGATGCTGCCAATCCTCGCGGCGAAGT
The DNA here is from genome assembly GCA_036374795.1 of Herpetosiphonaceae bacterium. Taxonomy (NCBI): domain Bacteria; kingdom Bacillati; phylum Chloroflexota; class Chloroflexia; order Herpetosiphonales; family Herpetosiphonaceae; species Herpetosiphonaceae bacterium. Next base: position 17,205 of record DASUTC010000284.1, on the reverse strand, counting down.
CGGAAGTAGTGCAGCTCGCCACACATGAGGATCTGCGGCTCGCCATCGATCAGGAAGCGCTTGTCGCGCAATTCAACCATCTGGAGTCTCCTCTCTTCCGCGCGGCGGCGTGTTCGTGGTACGCCTTCTGCATGAGCAGACCCTACCGTCTCTGTCTCGATCGTGCTCAACCGTTCATCGTGCCGTGCTGACGCCATCTGTAAACGTTTACCATACACGTTAGCACGTTCGATGAAGAAGAGCAACCAGAACACAATGGTGCATGAGGCGGCACAGCCCACGGGCGCTTCGATCGCCACAAGCTCGCGGGTCGTTCACGCTGCTGGTCAGGTCGTGCAGGATGCCAGCGCTGAACGAGAGGTCCAGCCCCGCCATGCCGGATGCCCGCTGGTCGGACCCGCCGTGCCGTGTTCGGCGTCGTCGCTCCCAAGGGCAGGAAACAAGCAGAGCGTACTCGGGAGCCTGGGTTGGGGTACCTCTACTTGTCAACGCAGATGAAGGAGGAGGCGGTATGACTCGATCATGGTATGGAGTAGCCCTCACAGTCGTGCTGGCACTGGTGCTGGCGGCCTGTGGCGGATCGTCGGAAAACGGCGCCGCGGGAGACGCGAACCGCGCCGCGTCGCCGCAGCCGTCGCAGCCTGCCGCGACCGAGGGCGGCGGCTCAGCCGAGCAGAGCGGCGCTGCCGACGGTATGATCGAACGGCTGAACCTCGGCAGCTTTGGCGGCGGCTCGACTCCACAGGTCAACTACAATCCGTTCTCGCCCAACGTGCTGCTGGGCGACGGCATGTATATCTACGAGCCGCTGCTCGTGCTCAACAGCTATGCCTGCGAGTACCACCCGTGGCTTGCGACGGAGTATGCGTGGAAGGACCCGCAGAATCTCCAGCTTACGATCCGCGAGGGCGTGAAGTGGAGTGACGGGCAGCCCTTCACGCCGGACGACGTAGTGTTTACGCTCAACATGCTCAAGGAGCACCAGGCGCTGGATACGCGCGGTCTGTGGAAATCGCTCGACACCGTCACCGCCGACGGCAACACCATCGTCTTCACGTTCAAGGAGCCCGCCGTCTCGCTGTTCGAGCGCGTTGCGAACCAGCGAATCGTTCCCAAGCATATCTGGGAAAAGCAGGCCGATCCCGTGACGTTTGTCAACGAGAGCCCGGTAGCTACCGGGCCGTTCCTGCCGGCAAGCTTCAACCAGCGCCAGCTTGTCCTCAAGCGCAACCCGAGCTACTGGCAGGCGGACAAGGTGAAGGTCAATGAGCTGGTGTTCACCAAAGCGGAGGGTGGCAACCAGGTCGAGAACCTGAAGCTGGCACAGGGCGAATATGACATGAACGCCATGTTCGTTCCCAATATCGAGCAGGCGTACGTCGCCCGTGATCCCAAGCACAACCATTACTGGTTCCCGGCTGGCGGCGCGATCGGCCTGGGCATGAACCTCCAGAAGGCGCCGTTCAATGATGTCGAGTTCCGGCGCGCGATGGCCTACGCGATCAACCGCGAGGAGATCATCACCAAGGCGCAGTTCGGCTATGTTGCCCAGGCCAGCCAGACGGGTCTGGTGCTGCCGGGCCAGAAGGACTGGCTCCCGTCCGGCATCCAGAACGACGGCATGTTCCCCTTCGACCAGGCACAGGCAACGCAGATCCTCGAAAAGGCCGGCTATAAGAAAGGGAGCGACGGCAAGTTTATGACCAAGGACGGCCAGCCGATGGAGTTGACCTTCCTGGTGCAAAGCGGCTGGACCGACTGGATCCAGGCGGCCCAGATCATTCAGGCCAATCTGAACGCGCTCGGTCTGACCGTGAACGTGCAGACACCCACCCCGGAGACAGTCGAGTCGCAGCGGGCCGCGGGCAACTACGACATGCTCTTCGTCGTGCATGGCGGCTCGTGCAGCATGTACGACAACTACTACTACCATCTGCACAGCCAGTCGCCGCCGGCGTCGAACTACATCTTCCACAAGAATCCCGATGTCGACAAGCTGATCGATCAGCTGCGCTCCACCGTGGACGAAGCGGAGCAGAAGAAGGTGGTCGGCGAGCTCGCGAGGTACTCCGCCGAGCAGTTCCCGACGGTGCCGCTGTGGTACGGCGCGAACTGGTTCGAGTACAGCACCCGCAAGGCCGAGGGCTGGCCGAACAAGGACGATCCCTATGCCAAGCCCGGCGACGCGCTCCTGATCATCACGCATCTGAGGCCGAGCGGGCAGTAAGGCACGGTCGGGAGCACCCGTGCCGTGTCGTATCGGCGGAGCCTGGCCGGACACCGCTGTTCCGGCCAGGCCACAGCCGCAGAAAGACGGAGCATAGCTATGCGCTACTTTATTCGCCGGATCCTGTTTTTCCTGCTGACCCTCTGGGCCGCTATTACGCTGAACTTCTTCATCCCACGGCTACAGCCCGGCGACCCGGCGGAGGCGATCGTGCGCAAGATCGCCGGCCAGAACCGAGCGATCGATCCGGCGCAGGTCGCCGCGATTCGCGCGATGCTCGGCACGCCGGATGGAAATCTCTTCCAGCAGTATGTTGACTATTTGGGCAACCTCGTGCGCGGCGAGTTCGGCGTCTCCTCCTCCTACTTCCCGTATACCGTGATGGAGATGATCGGGCAGGCGATCCTCTGGACCATCGCGCTGGCCGGTGTGACGCAGGTGCTGGGCTTTATCATCGGCACGCTGCTGGGAGCGTTCGCGGCCTGGAGGCGCAACACCGCCTTTGACTCGATCGTGAGCCTGGGCCTGACGTTTCTTGGGACGCTCCCGTACTACGGCATCGCGATGCTGATGATCTACGTCTTTGCCTTCAAGCTCAACTGGCTGCCGATGGGCGGCGGCTTCAGCCAGACATCGACGCGCGAGTATGGCTGGGAGTACACCGGGGATATCCTGCGGCACGCGATCCTGCCCGCGCTCTCGATCCTGCTGACGGCACCGATCGGCTGGGTCATGGGTATGCGCAACAACATGATCCAGACGCTGGGCGAGGATTACACGCGGCTGGCGCTGGCGAAGGGGCTCTCGCCCTGGAAGGTGGCCCTCCGGTACAGCGCGCGCAACGCGATTATGCCGAACGTGACCGGCTTTGCGATCTCGCTCGGCGGTATCCTCGGCGGTCTGGTCTTCGTCGAGGGCCTGTTCAATTATCCGGGCATGGGTCGGCTCCTCTTCGAGGCCGTCGGCAACCGCGATTATCCGCTGATGCAGACCATCTTCCTCTTCACGACCGTCGGCGTGCTGCTGGCGAACCTGATCGCGGACCTGATGTACGGCTGGCTCGACCCCCGCGTGCGGAAAGGAGAGGGTACCTGATGGCTGCTCACGATCGCAATATGCGGCAGGTCAACGCCGCCGAGGCAACCAAGCAGGATCAACTGGCCGACGTGGGTGCTACCACGTCCGGCACGTCGCCGCTCACATCCGTGCCCGGATCGGCGACGGCGAACGACGACGTGCAGCCGCTCTCCGGCGCGAGCGCGGCGGTTTCGGCAGCCGCTACGCCCGACAGCGTCCGCGATGATGTCGCCGCGTCGACCACGCGCGCGCGCCGACGCCTGCCGCGCTGGTTCGACGTGCTGTGGGCCAACCGGAAGGCGCGGGTTGGGCTGGTCCTGCTGTTCATGTTTTTCCTGCTGGCGCTGCTGGCGCCGATCTTAGCGCCCTACGATCCGCGCGACACCAGCTTCATGGCCGCGCAGCCGCCCAGCGGCGAACACCTGCTGGGCACGACCCAGGCCGGTCAGGATGTGCTGTCGCAGCTGATCTGGGGTGCCCGTACCTCGCTGCTGGTCGGTGTGCTCGCGGGCGGTCTGGCGACCGCCATCGCGCTGGTCATCGGCATGACGGCGGGCTACATGCAGGGCATCGTCGACGACGTGCTCTCGTTCTTCATCAACCTGGCGCTGGTGATCCCGACGCTGCCGCTGATGATCGCGCTGGCGGCCTACGCGCCGGTGCGCGGCCTGTCGCTGACGATTGTGGTGATCGGCATCACCGGCTGGGCCTGGGGCGCGCGCATGAAGCGCGCGCAGGTGATCTCGCTGCGGGCGCGCGAATACATCACCTCGGCGCGCTTTGCGGGCGACAGCACAATCCGCATCATCTTTCGCGAGGTCATGCCCAACATGATGTCGTTCGTAGTGATGAGCTTTATCGGCGCGGCGAACGGCGCGATCGGCGCGGAGGCTGGCCTGGCCTTCCTGGGGCTGGGCGACCCGAACTCGATCAGCTGGGGAACGATGCTCTACTGGGCCAATAACGGCGGCGCGATGCTGACCGGCCAGTGGGCCTGGCTGGCCGCGCCGACGCTCATGCTGTCGCTGATCACCTTGTCGCTCACGATGATCAACTTCGGCGTCGACGCGCTCAGCAATCCGCACCTGCGGGAGGAGTAGAGTCATGGCGTTGCTTGAAGTCGAAAACCTGGACATCACCTATGAAACCACGAAGCGGACGCCGCTCCAGGCTGTGCGGAATGTGACCTTCTCGCTCGATCCGGGCGAGTTCGTGGGGCTCGTTGGAGAGTCCGGCAGCGGCAAGTCGACGCTTGGCGCGGCGATCCTGCGCTTGCTCCAGCGTCCGGGCAGGATCACGGGCGGCAGCGTGCGTTTCATGGGCAAGGACATCACCACCATGCCGGAGGACGAGCTGCGTCCGATGCGCTGGCGCGACCTGTCGTGCGTGTTTCAGAGCAGCATGAACGCGCTCAATCCGGTGATGCGCATCGAGGCGCAGTTTCGCGACGTGATGGAGCAAAAGACCACCATGAGCGGTGCGCAGATCCGCGATCGGATCGCCCAACTGCTTCAGATGGTCAAGATCGAGCCCGACTTCATGCGCTTCTTCCCGCATGAGCTTTCCGGCGGGATGAAGCAGCGGGTCAACCTGGCGCTTGCGCTCGCCCTTCAGCCGCAGTTCGTGCTGTTGGACGAGCCGACGACCGGGCTGGACGTGCTCGTGCAGAAAGAGATTATGTATAATCTGCGCGCGCTCCAGCGCGAGCAAGGCTTTGCCGTGCTGCTGATCAGCCATGACCTCGGCACCGTGCTCCAGGTATCCGATCGTGTGCTGGTGATGTATGCCGGCGAACTGGTCGAGGATCAGCCCTCGGCGTGTATGGTGCGCCATGCCCTCCATCCCTACACCGACGGCCTGCTCGGCTCGTACGCCGATCCAGCCGGCGCCACGGTCGAGATTACCTACATCCCCGGCAGGCCACCCGACCTGACCAGGCCACCTGCCGCCTGTCCCTTCGCACCGCGCTGCCCTGAGCGCATCCAGATCTGTGTCGAGCAGAAGCCGCCGCTGGTGCCGATGTGGGACGGCAAGGCGGCCTGCCATGTAGCCCAGATGCAGTGGGCCACGAGCACGCGCTTCGGCGACCGCCAGCGCCGCGAGGAAGGCCCGTCGTTCGTCGAGGCCGCCTTCTCCGAGGCGACCTCGCACAAGGCGCAGCCGGTGGAGGGCGCGGAGGTGATGCGCGTGGTCAACGTCTGCAAAACCTACCGTCGACGGTTGGGATTCTTCACGTCCACACCGCTCCAGGCGGTCAATAACGTGTCGTTCACGCTCCGAGCCGGTCACGTCACCGGCCTGGTGGGGCAGAGCGGGAGCGGCAAGAGCACGATCGCGCGCCTCGTGACCGCCATCGAGCGGCCTGACAGTGGCGAGATCTGGTTTGGCAACACGCGCGTCGATCAGCTGCGCAGCCAGCGCGCGGTGCGCGACTACCTGCAGAACGTCCAGTATGTGTTCCAGGACCCGTATTCGGCGCTGAATCCGGTACATACGATTATGTATCTGCTGAGCCGCCCATTGGTCAATTATCGCGGCATGTCGGCGCGACAGGCGGAGGCTAGAGTGCTGGAGCTGCTGGAGACGGTGGGACTGTCGCCGGCAGAGCAGTTTGCCAGCAAGAACCCGCATCAGCTTTCCGGCGGGCAGCGCCAGCGCGTGGTGATCGCGCGGGCCTTAGCGCCCGAGCCGCAGATGATCATCGCGGACGAGCCGATCTCGTCGCTTGACGTGTCGATCCGCGCCGAGATCCTCCAATTGCTGGACCAGCTCGTGCGCGATCACCGCATCGCCATGCTGTACATCACGCACGACCTGCTGAGCGCCCGGTTGCTTTCGGATGAGATCCTGGTGCTCAGCCAAGGTCAGGTCGTGGAACACGGGTCGGCAAGACAGATCATTACGCAGCCTCAGGACGACTACACGCGGCGGCTGCTCGAGGCGATCCCGAAACTGGAGCGCGGAGGGCCATCGGTGCATGTTCCGATCGACGCCATCAGCCGTGGCGAGGGAGGACATGCGGCCAGCGCCCCATACACCTAGACCATGCGCGGATCGATGTATCGGAAAGCGCAGCGCGCGCCCCGGGTGGTGCAGCGTCGCATCGCCCGCGCCCAGCGGAATCGTCTGCCTCCGGTCACACGGCGTTGAAGCGCGGGCGCTCCTCCCGCCGGAGTGCCCGTTGGACCAGGCGGGCAGGTTTCCGCCCCTGAAGGGAAGCGATCTATGAATGCCCATGCGCAGTGGCGTCTGGATTTTGCGCACACCTTAAGCACCCACTTGCAGCAGTTTACTGCGATCGAAGCGATCGCGGTGGTGGGTTCCGTCGCGCGTGACTACAGCGACTCGTACTCCGACCTCGAACTCCTCGTAGTCTGGGACCAGCTACCGACTCCTGATCAGCACGCCACCCTTGTGCGGGCGTTACAGGCGGAATATCGCTATCCCGTGTTCGATCCGGGCTATCAGAGCGCATTCCGCATCCAGGGTATTCCCGTGGATCTGTGGCATACCACGCGGGCGAACGAGCACGCGGTGATCCACAGCGTGCTGCATGAGTGGAGCCTTGATCTCGTGGCGAATAACCGCGTCGATACGTTGCGGTCGTGTCTTCCGCTGTATGGTGAGCAGCACGTCCACGTGTGGCAGGCCAGCACTGCCGCGTATCCAAGCGAGCTCGCCCTGCGCTTTATCCAGAGCTACATTCCACACTTTCATCTCCGCCACCTCAATTTCGCGGCCCACCGCGACAATCCGACCGCGTTCTACCACACCCTGAGCGCAATTCACTGTAGCCTGTTCCTCGTCCTGCTCGCGCTGAATGAGTCCTATTTTCCGACCTTCAAATGGATGTACCCCGCGTTGCGGCGGATGCGGCACACCCCGCATCAGATTGCGGCACGATTACACGCCATGTTCCATAAACCCCCGATCCACGCGGCGGACCACCTGCGGGTGGTCCTGGCCGAAACACTAGACCTGGTGGAGCGCGCCTATCCCCAGATCGATACGGCCTACGCCCGCTACGGCCTGGATCAGGAGCCGCTTGCCTACAGCCAGCCGCACCCCTGGTGACGCATCCATATCGGCTGTGAAGCAAGCCGACGCTCCACCCGACCGCTTCCTACGGATCGAAGCTCGACGTTGGCCCGTGCCACGCCACGTCGGCGGTCCCCGCGCAGCGTGAGCATTGGATCAGGTCGTGGAACCGCCCTCAGACCGATGGCGATCCCTTGCCGGACCTCTACCCTCCTCGGTATCATGGTGGTCGCGCTCACAGGAGCGAAATGCGACCGCACATGTTAGGGGCAGCGCATGCTGAACATCAACACCCGATCCACCACCGCAGGGGACGAGGGATCGCACCGAACGCGCCTGTGCCACGCATCTGGGACGCCTCACATCGCTGGCTCACCATTGGACTAGTCCTGACGGTGGTTGGAGCCGCGTTTGAGGCGCTCGCCGTGGCGACGGTGCTCCCCGTCACCTCCGGGTTCGGCACCAGGAGCCCTTGTTTCCCGGCTGGAGGTTCCGTCTTTGGTCGCACCGACGAAGGCTATTATAATGTACCTCGATCATCAGACCATGCGGAAGCACACCGGAGCCGTGGGGCAGTAGCCCACCGTCAACCGATCATGGCCTGTTGGTCTAGCCGAACGGGAAGGGGCAGGGGATGTTAAGTGCTAACAAGACGGGTCCGCTCAGCAACGGCGGGCCTGCGACGACCCGCGACTTGCGCGTCACGGGCATTCGAGCGTTGGTCCCACCGGTCATCTTGCTTGAGCAGTTGCCGTTAACCGAGGCGGGCATGGCGGCCGTGCGTTCCGCTCGCACAGAGATCATTGACATTCTGGACCAGCGGGACGACCGGCTGGTCGTCGTTGTCGGCCCGTGCTCGATCCATGATCCTGTGGCTGCCCGTGACTACGCGCAGCGCCTCACGGCCCTCGCCGATGCATTGGTGCAGGATCTGCGGATCGTCATGCGTGTCTACTTCGAGAAGCCGCGGACGACGGTGGGCTGGAAGGGCCTGATCAATGACCCGCATCTCGACGGGAGCTTCGCCGTCAACGACGGGTTGTATCTTGCGCGCAGGCTGCTGCTGGACATCGTCGCGCTCAGGCTACCCATCGCCTGCGAGTTCCTCGACCCGATCTCGCCGCAGTTCTTCGCCGATGCGGTCGCCTGGGCCGCGATCGGTGCGCGCACGACTGAGAGCCAGGTCCATCGCAACCTGGCCTCCGGCCTTTCGATGCCGGTGGGCTTCAAGAACGGGACGGGCGGGGGTGTGCAGATGGCGATCGATGCGGTGCGGGCGGCAGCCAGCCCGCACAGTTTCCTCGGCGTCACCGATCAGGGCCTGGCCGCGATCATTACCACCCGCGGCAACGCCGACTGCCATGTGATCTTACGCGGCGGTAGGAGCGGCCCGAATTACGACGCGGAGAGCGTCGGGCGGGTGCTGGAGAGCCTGCGCCGCGCCGATCTGCCAACGCGCCTGATGATCGACGCCAGCCACGACAACAGCCGGAAGGACGAACGCCGTCAGCCAGCCGTCGTGGCAGAGATTGGTGCCCAGGTGGCAGGGGGCACCCGTGGCATCGTGGGTGTGATGTTGGAGAGCTTTCTAGTCGAGGGTCGGCAGGACCTCACTGATCCATCCCGGCTGGTCTACGGGCAGAGCATCACGGATGGCTGTATGGGCTGGGAAACGACGTCCGCGATCCTGCACGAGCTGGCGGAGGCGGTCCGGGCGCGCCGGGGTCGGTAAGGCAGTATGCGCACAGGCTGAGCGGCTCAGGAGCACGATGGCCGACACGCCTATGTGCGGCCATGAAGACAGCTCGAACCAGAGACGGATGGACCAGTGGCGCTGGCTGTGAGCTGCCGCCGTGCGTTGCTCCAGACCGTGAGCTGCCGACACAGGGTATCTACCAGCCCAGGAGTAGCAAAGAACACCTGGGCTGCGTATGATTGGCGTGCTCATCATCCAATCGCGCACCCCATGCGCCGCACGCAATCATGCGGTCATGAACCTGGCTCCGTCATTTTTGCCTGTCGCTGGTATCATGGCAACCATGAGCGATCACAACAAGCTAAGCTCCTACCTGGCCGCGTGGAATCTGTCGAACCCGGTATTGCTCACGCACACTGCGACCAGTCACATCTACACCGTGACACACGGCACCGAGACGGTCATCCTCAAACTGCTGGCCCCCGGAGAGACTACGGAGCAGCGTGGCGCGGCGGCGTTGCGGTATTTTGATGGCTGTGGCGCGGTGCGTATCCTGCGGTACGACGAAGGCGCGCATCTGCTGGAATACGCCGCCGGTGCCGAACTCGTCACCGTGGTCGAGCGTGGTGAGGACGAAACCGCTACGTCCATCATCGCGCAGGTGATCCAGCAGTTGCACAGCGTCCCGCAGGATGCGCCGCGCGACGGCTTGGTGCCGCTTGATCGCTGGTTTGGGGCGTTGTTCACCAAAGCGGCGGCAGACCGGCAGGCGGGCATCGCGTCGATCTATGTGCGGAGCGCCGCGCTCACGGAGCGATTGCTTGCTGATCAGCGTGAGGTGCGCGTGCTGCACGGGGACATCCATCACCGCAACATCCGGCAATCAGCGCGCGGCTGGCTCGCCTTCGACCCAAAAGGCGTGGTTGGCGAGCGCACCTACGAGTGCGCCAACACGCTCTGCAACCCCGTGATGCCCGATCTCGTCCACAACGAAACCCGCCTGCTGACCAACGCCGCGATCCTGGCGGACACGCTCGCCCTCGACCTGTCGCGCGTGCTGGCGTTCACCTACGTGTACGCCTGTCTCAACGCGAGCTGGTGGCTGTGCGGCGGCGCGGACGATATCGTCCAGTGGTCGCTCAAGGTCGCGCTGATCATCGAGCCGCACCTTCAGCGGTGGTGAGGCACAACCGCGCGTGCCTCTGCTACGACGCGCACGCGCTTACCACCGGAAGCAATCTTCCTCACGAAAAGAAGGTTGTCTTCGGTGTCACTGGGAGGTGGCGTTTGCGCCCACGCACCTGTGTACCACCAGCAACGCCGCGCCGCCCGCCTCCGTAGCCTTCCCGGTCTGGCGATCAATGATACTGGCCGTGGGCTCCGGATAACGTCGGTGACGCTCGCGCACCGTGCGTCGGCGTGGGTCGTGGATTTCCAGCGGCGATCGGGCGCAACCGTCACAGAATCATCGACCCGGCGGAACACCGACCTCCGGGCACCGTGTGTGTGCCACGGGAGCGGGATTGACATAGCGCCATGACCTTCCAGGCTGAATGGGTGGATCCAGGACGGCGCTGCCGATCGGTCAGCACCATGATCGTGGAGATGGCTGTGCCGACGACATCGCGCGGCAGTGAGCCTCATAGGTCATGGGTCGCCTGCATTGCAGCGCGAAGACGCCCGATCGGACCTGCCAGTCGGAAGCGGGTTCCAAGCTCCTCGATCCGCGCGTCGTCTCGTTCACCGCCCGTGAGGTGGACCGCCACATCCGTGCGGATCGGCACGACCTGCCGCATCGCTGCCAGGTAGTCCGCCGCATCGCGCAGACTCGCTCCAATCCGTGGGGCCAACCGGACGACATTCGCGAGCAGGGCATCCAGGTCAGGATACTGTTCGACGAGCGTGCGGGCCGTTTTCTCGCCAATACCCTTGACACCGGGGAGGCCATCGGATGGATCGCCACGGAGGGTCGCAAAATCGACATAGCGCTCCGGCGGCACGCCATATTTCTCCTGAACCGCGGCTGGGTCGAAGGCTACTAGCTCACCAACGCCGCGAATCGGCATCAGCACGCGGATCGCCGCGGCCCGCTCGTCGTCGCGCACGAGCTGGAGCAGGTCGCGGTCGCCCGTCACAATGTCGACGCGGTCATTAGCTCCCGCCTCCAGACACAGCGCGCCAATGGCATCATCCGCCTCCCAGCCGGGCGCTTCCGCCTGCGCCGCGCCGAACGCCTGCAGCACGTCACGCAGCAGCGTGAACTGCGGCGGAAGCGCGGGCGGGTCGTCCGGACGAGCAGCTTTGTAGCCGGGATACACGGCGACCCGAGGCGCGGGCCGCCAATCGTGGTCAAAGACGTGGACGATCTGGTCGGGGTGGTACCGGGTCTGCAAACGCGCGGTCATGTCGAGGTAGCCATGCACTGCGTTAACCGGGTCCCCCTCCCCATCGACGATCGTCGTCGGAAGGGCGAAGAAGGCGCGATACATCAGGCTCGACGTGTCAAGCAATAGGCGGTACATCGTTCGTCTCCGGATGGAAGGGCGATTCCCAGAGAGCATTATACTCGCCGTACGCTGGAAGCGTGTGTTCCTCATGCCCATCGCTCGCGGCTGCGCATCACGTCGGCTTCGGCGTTTAGGACGGCATGAAACAGACGCTGAAACGTGTATGCATCCACAGCACACAGCGGGTTGTTCCATCGATCGGTGGCGCAGACCACAACGATCCACATCGGGACGTGAGGAGGACGACCTCGAAGCGCTCAGACACACAGCTCGGTCACGCCGCGAGACACATATCGGCGCAGCAGCTCAGACATCTGATACGATCCTGAGGAGGTGCGCCACAGGAACGATTTTTGGACCAGCGCTGCCACAATCGGCAGAGTCGCGCCGGTAATCTGCTGCAAGACCTCGCGGGAGATTCGGTTGCCAACGCTCTCAACATTTTGTAAGACCTGGATTTCGCCGGGCGAGAGGTGTCGCCACGTTTGAGCGAAGATGTGTTCGAGACTCTGTTGCCGCACGGGAACGTCATGCCGGGATGACGCCAGGATCAGCGGGTTGTGCTCAAGCTCCTCGGCAATCTCGCTGCATGAGAGGCTGCCAATCAGCTCCGCCGCCATCTCGATCGCCAGTGGCATGCCATCGACCAGGCGGCAGATCTGCATGATCGCCGGAAGATCCGTCACGGCTGGGCGAAAGCGCGGTTGCGCCTGACGGGCGCGGATCACGAAGAGGCGGAGGGCATCAGCGGCGGTGTCGAGCGGCTCAGGCGGCGAGTCGGGGGAGCGGTGATCGCAGCCGAGCAGATCATCCAGCCCTGTCAGATCGAGCTGGGAAGCTGGTGCGCTATCGGCCCGTGACAATCCGTGGAGCGGCACGAGCCATTCAGCACGCTGCTTCAGCGGCTCGAGCGACGTGCCGAGCACTTTTAATGCGCGCGTCTGTTGCAGGACGGTCGTTACGAAACCGGCATCCGCTCCCAGATGCTCCAGGTTATCCAGAAGCAGTAACAGGTGTTTCTGCCGGAGATGCGCGCATACCTCCTCCTGAAGGTGATCGCTGCTGGAGATCGGCAGCTTGAGCGTGTCGGCGATGAGGCGCGCAAGATCGCCCGGCTCCAGCGCGTCGACGATCGGGAGATAGCACACGCCGTCGGCAAAGTGCGCCGCGCTCGCGGCGGCCTGAAGCGCCAGGGCAGTTTTGCCCATGCCGCGCAGCCCGGTGATCGTCAGCAGGCGGCAGCCTGGGTCGGCCAAGCAATCAGCGATATGGGCCATCTCCGCGTTGCGACCGACGAAGAGCGTCAGCGCTGTCGGCAGGTTGTCGAAGCGCCTGGCCGGAGCCGCAGGTGGTTCCGTCTGAGGAGCGGCGGTGAGCCGAACAGCGCTCGCGCCGTGATGCGCCCACTGGCCGGCACGAATGCGCTCCTGCAAGCGTGTCGTCTGCTCGGCAGGCTCCACGCCGAGCTCCTCCTTGAGCACGCGGCGGCACGTCTCGTACTGCGCCAGCGCGGCTGCTCGCTGGCCGTCGGCAGCCAGCAGATGGATCCGCTGGGTATGTCCTTCTTCGTCAAGACGATCCAGGGCCAGCCAGCGGTCAACACCCCGCAGCCCGGCTTTATGATCGCCCTGCGCTACATAAAAGGCTACCAGCCGCTGGTAGCCTTCGATCACCATCCGCCGCAGCCGCTCGCCCTCGATGAGCACCCACTCCTCGAAATAGGGCGCGTGCTGCACATGGAAGCCCGCCAGGAAATCGCCCCGGTACAGCTGGAGCGCCTTTTCAAGCTGCCGCGCGGTCGGCTGCGTCAGCAGCGCGGATCGATCGGGGAGCAGCGCTGTCAACTGCCGCTGCACGTCGACGGCATCGACCCAGCATGGGAACCGAGGATTGAGCGCCAGATGACCCGGCGTGCTGTGGAGGCAATCGCCCACCCGATCGCGCAGATGCACCAGCGTCGTGCGTAAGTTCGAGAGCGCCTGCTGCTGCCGACAATCTCCCCAGAGCAGATCGGCAAGCGCCTCGCGTCCCTGCGATTGCTCGGTACACGCCAGATAGATCAGTAAGGCGAGCGCTTTCCGACTCCGAAAGCCGGTGATCTCCTGCTGCGCCTTGCTGATGACGACAGGACCGAGCAAGCTCATCTGAAGGATGTCGTTCATAGCTGAGTTCCCATGGTGTTGATGCGGTGCTCTCTTTGTAGCATGGCCCACTCCGCATGTTGATGTGACGCATGGCCTAGGTGCGGCCAGCTATACGGCATGTCGCATCAAGGACGTGCCTCACCGGCTCAGACGATCGCGGATGCGCGGCAGACGATCCCCAGGGGCGTGTTTCCACGGCTGCACGGTAGGACGGCAGGGCATTCACCAAGCGCGGACACCAGAATCATGGAGATGAACACACACGACGAGCGAACAGCAAAAGCGGTGTTTGGGGCTTCTGGCGCGTGCCACAGGCGGTACGCACGTTGGCTGGCTGCTTCGATGACTGATACGGACAAAAGATTGGATGGTGATGCTCTATTCTACTATGCAGGCGCGTACTTGTCCAGGCGGGAACGTCGCCGATCCGGTGTAAGCGTCGATGTCAACGTTGTGTAAGCGCCGATGTCAACGTTGTGTAAGCGCACAGCCGGTATCCTACCCGGTATCCCAACGACTCGCGTAGATCGTGGCGCACCACCATCCTTCGGGCGACTCCGTCCTGCTTCTGCACAGCCAGCTACGCACACAACCGAGCCGAATCTCATCTCACACTGGAGCGACAGCTATGAAGGACGCCGACTGGTTTTATCACCTTACGCGCAAGCAGGTTGCCTTGATCATCAAACAGGGCGGCATGACGTCGGCTGTTCACCGCATTGGCCGGGCAGTGCCGCATCCCTTCGGAGCGTTCGTCCAAAATCGCAAAAAGAAGGAAGCATCGGAGTACCAGCAAAAGCTCAAGGGCTATCTGATCGATCTGATGGCCCGTGGTTGCTCGGAGGGAACTCTCAGGCGAACACGAGGCGTCTATGTTCCCTTTACGCTTGTTCTGCGAGGAAGCAATGAGGACGATGTGCCAAGGGTGGATCAATTAGAAGCGCAGTACTTAAATCAATACAAGCGATTGCTGCCGAACCTGGGACAGTTTGACAGACCTACGTTCAACAAACTTAAGAAAGATGTATTAGTTGACGAGCTGGTGAATGATCTGCTGGTGCGTGACAAGAACCATTTCCTGGCTCGTCTCGCCGTGCAATACGTTACGTACAGGAATAATATCGAAGAAATGATTACAGCCAGTCATGTGTATTTTTTGAGGCCAGGCTGTGCTGTTGATGGCTATAACGACTACAAAAAACATCTGGACAGTAACCAGATTGTTGTGCTCCGGGTGCATAAAGATAATCTGCCGGGTCTTGTCGATGACGACTCCGATTATCGAGCCGTGATGACCGAACGAATCGTACCGGCGAATGTGATTGAAGTGATGCAGAATCACGACAATTTCACAAACGAGGATTACCGAAGTAACGCTCAAAACTGGCAGCCATTGGCGAACCTGCAATAACAGGCGTTCTCCTGGCAGCGTTCCGGCAGCACCTGCATCAATCGGTTGTCAGCGTTCGAGTCCATGCGATGTAAGCGTCGGTAGCAACGGTGGGTCAGCGCTCCTACGATCGGCACTTCCCCGTCCCACGACATTCGTCGAAGACCTGCTTTGAAGATGAGGCCAGCGTATGGTGAGCGAAGGAGGAGAGCGTATGGGCGTCCTCGAACGAATCCGGCTGGCGATACCCGGTCGGTGGCGGATCTTAAGGCGCGGCGATGAGCATCAGCCTGGCGCGCGGCCCCGTCCGAGCGGGCGGCGGGAAGGCAATTACCAGGCGTATCTGATTCGCTTCTGGCGCACCAGCGCGACAATGCCCTGGCGCGCGGCGGTTGTCGATCCGCGCCAGGACGCGACTCATTACTTTGCCAGCCGCGAAGCGCTGTATGCGTTTCTCGATGACCAGATCGATCAGTCCGAGGCCGGCTCATAGCGCTCGACCGCGCCGCTGTGTGAGGAACGCCGCGCCCTTCATCAAGGAATCCACGATGCACGAGATCGACACCTGGCCCCTGGAGATTGAAACGCTGCTCTTGCCGATCGCGCCGGAGCGTCCGGCAGGCGATTCGCTGCGCTACGACGACCTCTATGACCGGATCAAGGAGGCGCGGCGCGAGGACGATCCCAGCCTGGCCCAGGGCGTCTGGGAGCGGGAGCTGAAGCGGGCGGATTGGTACGCGGTCAGCGCGCTGTGTATCGATGCCCTGACCACCCGCACCAAGGATCTACAGATCGCGGCCTGGCTGCTGGAAGCCTGGCTGCACCTCTACGGCATGGCGGGCGTGCGCGATGGCCTGATCGTGATCGCCAACCTGTGCGAGCATTTCTGGCCGACGCTCTATCCGGAGCTGAGCGGGAGCACGCTTGATGGGCGTACAGCGCCGATCGTGTGGATCAACGAGCGGCTGTTTCTCAAGCTGAAGCAGATCCCGATCACCCAGCCGGAAACGAGCGCCGCGCCCGCGTGCACCTGGCTCGATTGGGAGCAGGCGCTGCACCTTGAGCAGCAGGCCAAGAAACACCCCGCGCTGCTGCGCGTGGCCGAGGCTGAGCAGCACGTGACCAAAGCCCGGTTTCGCGAGAGCCTGGAGCTCTCCTCTACCGCGCTGTGTGTGGGCCTGCTGGAGCAGGTCAACGGTGCCCTGGATGCCCTCGACGATCTTGAAACCGTGCTGCGCATCAAGTGCGCCGAGCAAAGCCCCAGTCTCACGCAGTTCAAAAGCGTGCTGGTCAACATCCGGCAACTGCTGACCGGCGCGCTCGCGGAGCGCAACGGCGGCTCTGCGATCTTCGCAGCCGAGCCGGACAAAGCCCAGCAGAAGGGCATGCTCGTCAACATCCGGCAGTTGCTCACCAGCAATCGGTCCAGGCGGAGCGACGCGCCGCCTGCTGCGCAGCCTGGGGCAGCCCAGGGAGGAGGTGCCTACCTTACCGGCGACGTTCCGATCCAGAGCCGCACGGAGGCCTACCAGCTTCTAGCCATGATCGCCGACTACCTCATCACCATCGAGCCGCATAGCCCGACGCCCTATCTGATTCGCCGAGCCGTGACCTGGGGCAGCATGTCTCTGGAGGAGCTGCTGCTGGAGCTGGTCAGGGATCGCAGCGACCTTGCCTCGATTTATAGCTTGCTTGGCATGAAACAAGGAGACGCCTAAGATGCCGGTCATCGAAAGTACCCAACATGTCCTCGATCGGGTCCGACCGCCACGAGTCCAAATTACCTATGACGTTGAGATCGGCAATGCGATGGAGAAAGTGGAGCTGCCCTTTGTGCTGGGCATCCTCGCCGATCTGTCGGGATCGACCGAGAATCTCCAGCCGCTGAAAGACCGAAAATTCGTTGAGATTGACCGCGACAATTTTAACCAGATCTTGCGGGCGATCGGGCCGACGCTGGATGGCCTGGTGGTCGAGGAGGTGCTGCCCAATACCGAGAGCGAGCGGATGGCGGTATCGCTGCGCTTTACTCAGATGGCCGACTTCCAGCCCGCCAACTTGGTCGCGCAGGTTCCGGCGCTCAAGGCGCTCCTGGAAGAGCGAAAGCGCCTGCGCGACCTTCAGGC
>DASUTC010000283.1 GCA_036374795.1 Herpetosiphonaceae bacterium | reverse complement strand
GACGTACTTCTCCGCCGTCAGCTCCGGACGATGGAGGTAGCCGCGCGTAACACCCAGCCCGCCCAGGTACAGCTCGCCAACCACACCGATCGGCACCGCGTGGCCGTGGGCGTCGATGAGGCGGAGCTGGCTGTTGGGCAGCGGGCGTCCAATCACCGGGCGGCTGGGGAGGTGGCTAGGATCGACGCGGTGACAGGCGCAGATGATCGTGCCTTCGGTCGGGCCGTAAAGTACGACGAGGTCCGCGTGCGGGAAGACGGCGTGGGCGGCGGCGAGCAAGTCGGGCGGCACGACATCGCCGCCGACCCAGATGCGGCGCAGCCCGACGTAGGGCGCGGGACCATGTGCGGCGGCGTGCTCCACGATCTGGCGGAGCAGGCTGGGCACGGCGTGGAGCAGGGTCCAGCCTTGCAGGTCGCGCACCAACTGCGGCAGGTCGAGGATCTGCGCCTGGGTCTGGATCACCACCGTGCCACCGCCGAGCAGCGGGTTGAATAGCTCGAAGGCGGCGATGTCGAAGGCCACCGAGGCGAGCCAGGGCTGGACATCGCTGGCGCGATAGCCGAAGGCGTGCTGGCTGGCGTGGAGCGTGTGCAGCAGATTGCCATGCTCGACCTGCACCGCCTTGGGCTGGCCGGTCGTGCCCGACGTGTAGATCAGGTAGGCCAGGTGATCGAGCTGCACGGTGCTCGGCGGCGGCATGCTGGGCTGGGCAGCGATGGCGGGGGCATCCGTATCGAGGCAGAGCACCACGGCGGCGTGCTGCGGCAGGCTGCTGCGCAGGGCGGAGGTGGTCAGCAGCACGGAGGCCTGGCAATCGGCGAGGATGAAGGCGAGGCGCTCGTACGGCGTGGTGGGATCGAGCGGGACGTAGGCGCCGCCCGCCTTGAGCACGGCCAGCAGCGCCACGACCAGATCGAGCGCGCGATCGAGATAGACCGCCACCCGTCGCTCCGGCCCGACGCCGAGCTGGTGGAGCTGCTGCGCCAGTTGATTGGCACGACGTTCCAGGGCGGCGTAGCTCAGGCGCTCGTCGCCACACACGAGTGCGGTGGCGGTGGGCGTGCGCGCCGCCTGCCGGGCGATCAGGTCATGGACCAGCGGCGCGCGCGGATAGTCGTACGCCGTCGCGTTCCACGCGTTCAACATCTGCCGCTCGGCCTCAGTCAGCAGCGGCAGCTCGGCGAGCTGCTGCCCCGGATTGAGCGCCATGCTCGTCAGCAGCACGCTCAGGTGTCCCAGCATCCGGTCGATCGCGCTATCATCGAAGCGTCGGCGATCATAGCTGATAATGAACTCTAGCGCCGCGCCTGGAACCGCCGCGATGTTGAGCGGATAGTTGCTCTGCTCCCTACCGCGCGCATGCTCCATGCGCAGCGGAGTGTGCTCACGTTTCGACGCAACGGCCTCGTTGATCGGGTAGTTCTCAAAGATGAGTAAGCTCTCGAAGAGCGCCTGTCCACGCGGAACGTTGCTCCAGCCCTGGATTTCTACCAGCGAGCTGTGCTCATACTGCCGCAACTCGGCTTGCTGCGCCTGCACATTTTTAAGCCAGGCGAACAGCACCGCCTCAGGAGCGACTTTGATTCGCACGGGCAGGGTGTTGATGAACAGGCCGACCATGCGCTCGACGCCGGTCAGCTCCGGCGGACGGCCAGCGACGGTCGCGCCGAAGACGACATCGGGCGTGCCGCTGTAGCGGCTCAGC
>DASUTC010000282.1 GCA_036374795.1 Herpetosiphonaceae bacterium | reverse complement strand
GAAAGAATCTTAACAATTTCTAAATTATTTGCCGTGTTTGCGAGTGGGAGCAGCGCTTGTGCTCCCCATCGCTCCCGCCGCCTAGCCATCGACTGAGCTGTAGTACACGCCGAGCAGCAGCCGCTGACCCGGATGCTCGGTGAGCGTCCACACGCGCGCCGACGATCCGAGCGTCCCGCTGGTCGTCGCGGCCCGCCACAGCGTCACGTCCTCAGCGCCGACGGTCCAGCTATACCTGGTGGTCGAGCCGTAGACGTTGTTGGTGCCCGGCACCGAGGCATACAGGCTGCCCGCCTGCGCATTCCCCAACGAGTCGCTGAGGCTCTGGCTGAGGCTGAACTTGCCGCTCCATGAGAGGCCGCCCTGGAGCCGGGGAGTCTCGGTCATATACACCGCGTCGACGGTAATGCGCTGTCCATCGGCCAGCGTGCGCGCGCTGCCGCAGGTGGTGCCTGCCGCGCCGGTCGAATCGCACAGCCCCCGGTCGTGGTAGTTCAGCGACCAGCGGGTTAGCCTGATCCTGGTATCGCTGGCCTCCAAATCGCCGAGCGTACGATACTCGCCAGCCACTAGGCTATCGGGGCTTGTGCCGCGATCCAGCCCGATCCACGAGAAGCACAGCGGATTGGTGTACGCCTTGAGCGGCCCTGTCCCATCGGGATCGGTCTGCACGCCGCAGTTGCCCGCCGTGCTTTGGAGATAGCTCATCTGAAGCGGCATCACGTAGGTGTAGCCGAAGGCGTGGTAGCGTCCGGCGGCGGTGTCCCATCCGATCTTGGTGCTATCCTGGCCCGCCGGAATCCGATAGATCCTGGCCGTGTCGAAGACGCGAATGCCGCGACCGGAGTCGGCTGAGAAGAGCCTGGTGCCGTACCAGGCCAGGCCACCGGCGTGTGTCGCGAGCGGCGCGAACGTCAGGTGCCCGTTGCTGATCTTCGGCTCGACCAGCAGCACATGCGCGTATGTCGAGAGCGACGCGCCGCCGCTGGATGCATTGACAAAGCTGATGCGAGCGCCCTGGTTTGGCGTGCTTTTGTTATACCAGGAGACAGCCAGCGCGGTCCGGCCCGTGCTCGATCCGTCTGCCGTCTGGACCGTGTAGGCGTCGGATGTGGAGGAGATGCCCTGCGGATACCAGGACGATCCCGTCCGATCGGCGCTGCCTGACCAGCAGTAGGCGACGTAGCCCGCCTTGCTGGCCGCTCCGCCAGCGGCGGCTCGCTCCGTGGCCGTGCAGCTTGCCGACGGCACCATCGTCGCGGTTGCATCCGCCAGCACGTCGCTCGCCGTGACTCGCGTCAGTTGCGGGTCGCTGGCGAACGGTGCATTCTCGGTGTCAAGTACGCTGGCGACCAGCGTAAAGGGTGTGGTGGTCGTCATGGCAAGCTTGCCGTAGTTGCCGGAGTCGACGGTGATCGCGTGGACCGGCGCGGCGATCAGCACGAGGGCGACGATCGAGAGGCGGATGAGCAGGCGTGGCATGGTGAACTCCTGAAGTATGCACTAGGTGATTGGCACGAGCGCGCGGTTTCCAGCCCCGCGCCGCTAAACGAAAATCACCAGATGGGAAAGAATCCCCATCTGGTGCAACCGGCTGTGTGGATCGGGAGCGCTGAGCTTAGCGCGCCACTAGCTATAGTAAAGAATATCCCAGTGGCTACCCTCATCGGCGTAAATATTACCCGCCGCCGACTTCCACTGCGGAGCGCCGTCACCGCGAAGGCCGATATAGGTAAACGTATTCTTGATATAGCTGTCCACGCACGACACGTGGCGAATATCGACTTTATAGCCGTTCCAGTGGCTATACGTGCCGCTGGCGTGGCCGACCTCGGTGCCGCCGGTGATCGTCAGCGTTGAGCAGCCGCTAGCCCGCTTGAGCGTGATCAGGCTATTGATCGTGTGAGCGTGGATTTGCTCCAGCGAGGTGCAGGTCGAGACGTAGCGATCCTGGCAGCCGCCGCTCGAATAGACCGTCATGCCGTTGTTGTACACCACCGAGCGGGCGTACGAGTTCGACCACCTCACCTCATCGGCGAATG
>DASUTC010000281.1 GCA_036374795.1 Herpetosiphonaceae bacterium | reverse complement strand
ATGAGCGTGAGGCCGAACAGCATCACCACCACCATCTCGACCGAACGCAGGTAAAGCCCGATCTGGGACAGCCAGGGCAGCAGCGCGATCGTCGCGAGCGTCGTGAGGAGGCCGCCAAACACCGATGCCGTGAAGCACAGCACCAGCGCCTGCTGCGCCTGGCCCTTCTGCGTCATCGGGTATCCGTCAAGCGTGGTCGCCGCGGCGCCGCCCGAGCCCGGAATGCGCACCAGGATGGCCGGGATGCCGCCCGCCAGATGGTTTGCGCAGTAGAGCGAGATCATGAATGCCATCGCCTGCTCCACCGGCACGGCGAGCGTCAGCGGCAGCAGCATGATGAGCGTGTTCTGCGGGCTGAAGCCGGGCAGGATGCCGACCACGATGCCGAGCAGAATCGCCGGCAGGATGATCCACCAGAGCCCGAACTGCGCGCCAAACTGCTCCAGCACGAACTGCCAGCTCAAGACAGCAGCCTCTCGAGGGGGCCGTGCGGGATATCCGACTGCAGGAGCACCACGAACAGGAGATAGGCGGCCCCGGCGACTGCCAGCGGCACGATCAAGAGCGTCTTGCCGCGCGCGCCCATGATCCAGAGCGCGGCGAACAACGCGAGCAGCAGGCCGAGCGTGAGCCCGAGCCAGTTCAGCGACGCGATGAAGGCAATCGTGATCAGCACCACGCCGACGCGCTTGACCAGCGCATCGCGCGGCTCCCAAAGCGGACTGAAAGACAGGTCCGCGCGGCGCTTGACAACGTCAATCGCGATGCGGATCAGCTGGAGCGCGACCAGCGCGATGAGCACGCCGCCGATCACCACGCCGTTCGCCTTCGCCTCCCACGCGAGATCCGCGATCGAGATGAAGAAGTACACGGCGAAGCCCAGCGCCAGCGCCGGGATGACCAGGTCGGCGCCCTGGGGCTTTTTCACGCCGGCTGCTAGCCCTTCTTCGCGGTCAGCAGGGTCCGGTATTCGTTGGCCAGCTCCACCATCCCGTTCGCGTATTCCGTGCACAGCTTGCGGTCACCGAACTGGATGGTCTCCACCGGAGCGCCGGTCTTCGCGTACTCCTCGCGGTACTTGGGGTTGT